>DATIOT010000377.1:0-15208 GCA_035472875.1 Mycobacterium sp. | reverse complement strand
CGAAGTAGGCCAGGAGAACTCGGTCGCGGTCGAGGTCATGCCGCTGGACCTCAGCGACAGTAAAGGCCGCGCCAAATTGGCCGACCGGCTCCGCAAGGAACCGATCGCCGGTCTGTGCAACAGCGCCGGTTTCGGCACCAGTGGCGTTTTCTACACGTTGCCGCTCGAACGGGAGAGTGAAGAGGTCACCCTCAACGCGCTGGCGTTGATGGAGCTCACCCACGCGGCGTTGCCCGGCATGGTCGAGCGGGGTTCCGGCGCGGTGATGAACATCGCGTCGATCGCCGGGTTCCAGCCGATGCCCTACATGGCGGTGTATTCGGCCAGCAAGGCCTTCGTACAGACATTTTCCGAAGCCATCCACGAGGAACTGCACGGAACGGGAGTGTCGGTCACGGTGCTGTGCCCGGGTCCGGTGCCCACCGAGTGGGCCGAGATCGCCAGCGCCGAGCGGTTCAATATTCCTCTTGCGCAAGTCTCGCCACGCGACGTTGCCGAGGCCGCGATCGGCGGGATGCTGGCCGGCAGGCGCAGTGTGGTGCCCGGGGTCGTGCCCAAGGTCGTCAGCACCGGCGGCCGATTCGTACCGCGGACCCTGCTGCTGCCCGCGATCCGGATCGGCAACCGATTCCGCGGCGGGCCCAACCGCTGATGGCCGCCGTTGACATGACCGCCGACATGCCCATGACCCCGCAGGACATGTGGGACCACGTTTCGGATCTGTCGGAGTTGGGCGGGTGGCTCGTCATGCACGAGGGCTGGCGCAGCGAGCTGCCCGACGAGATCACCGAAGGCACCCAGATCGTCGGCGTGGCGCGTGCCAAGGGCATGCGCAACCGGGTGACGTGGACGGTGACGAAGTGGGACCCACCGCACGAGGTCGCGATGTCCGGGTCTGGCAAGGGCGGGACGAAATACGGCATCACGCTCACCGTGCGGCCCGCCAACGATCGGTCCACCCTCGGTCTGCGGCTTGAGCTGGGTGGACGCCCGTTGTTCGGTCCGGTCGGTGCGGCAGCGGCTCGCGCAGTCAGGGGAGACGTGGAGAAGTCATTGAAGTTATTCGTCGAGCGGTATGGATAACGGCCGCCGGCCACCGACGGCGTCGACACGCGCTAACAGTGCCGCTCCGGCGCGAAATCGTGCGGGCGAGGCATGCTGGACGGGTAGCCAGAAAACGTCTTGAGACACACTCCGCGACACGCCGAGATCACGTCGGCCCTCGGTCATAGACTGGCGTCCCTATGAACCAGTCCTTCGTGCACCTGCATAATCACACCGAGTACTCGATGCTGGACGGTGCCGCGAAGATCACGCCCATGCTTGCCGAGGTGGAGCGGCTGCAGATGCCCGCGGTCGGGATGACCGACCACGGAAACATGTTCGGTGCCAGCGAGTTCTACAATGCGGCAACCGAGGCCGGCATCAAGCCGATCATCGGCGTCGAGGCGTACATTGCACCCGGTTCACGCTTCGACACCCGGCGCATCAGCTGGGGTGACCCCAGCCAGAAGGCTGACGACGTCTCGGGCAGCGGCTCCTACACACACCTGACAATGGTGGCGGAGAACGCGACAGGCCTGCGGAACCTTTTCAAGCTGTCCTCGCTGGCCTCTTTCGAGGGCCAGCTGAGCAAGTGGTCGCGGATGGACGCCGAGCTGATCGCGGAGCATGCCGACGGCATCATCATCACCACCGGCTGCCCGTCCGGCGAGGTGCAGACCCGGCTGCGTCTCGGACAGGACCGGGAAGCGCTTCAGGCGGCCGCCACGTGGCGAGAGATCGTCGGGCCGGACAACTATTTCCTCGAGCTGATGGACCACGGGCTGACGATCGAGCGGCGGGTCCGAGAGGGGTTGCTCGAGATCGGCCGCACGCTCTACATTGCGCCACTGGCCACCAACGACTGCCATTACGTCACCCGCGACGCCGCGCACAACCACGAGGCGCTGCTGTGTGTCCAGACCGGCAAGACGCTCTCGGATCCGAACCGGTTCAAGTTCGACGGCGACGGCTACTACCTCAAGTCGGCCGCCGAGATGCGCCAGATCTGGGACGACGAGGTTCCCGGCGCCTGCGACTCCACCTTGCTGATCGCCGAGCGAGTGCAGTCCTACGCAGACGTCTGGGCACCGCGCGACCGGATGCCGGTCTTCCCGGTGCCCGAAGGACACGACCAGGCGTCCTGGCTGCGTCACGAGGTCGACGCCGGGCTGCGCCGGCGGTTTCCCGCCGGACCGCCGGACGGCTCGGATTCCTACGCGGCACGTGTCGCGTACGAGATCGATGTCATCTGCGACAAGGGCTTCCCGTCGTACTTCTTGATCGTCGCCGACCTGATCAACTACGCGCGGTCGGTGGGCATCCGGGTGGGCCCGGGCCGCGGGTCGGCTGCCGGATCGCTCGTCGCCTACGCCCTGGGCATCACCGACATCGACCCGATTCCGCACGGTCTGCTGTTCGAGCGGTTCCTCAACCCCGAACGCACCTCGATGCCCGACATCGATATTGACTTCGACGACCGTCGCCGCGGTGAGGTGGTGCGCTACGCCGCCGACAAGTGGGGCCACGACCGAGTCGCCCAAGTCATCACCTTCGGCACCATTAAAACCAAAGCGGCACTCAAGGATTCGGCACGGATCCACTACGGCCAGCCCGGGTTCGCAATCGCCGACCGGATCACCAAGGCGCTGCCGCCGGCGATCATGGCCAAGGACATCCCGCTGTCGGGCATCACCGACCCGAACCATGAGCGGTACAAGGAAGCCGCCGAGGTCCGCGGCCTGATCGAAACCGACCCGGACGTACGCACCATCTACCAGACCGCGCGCGGCCTGGAGGGCCTGGTCCGCAACGCCGGCGTGCACGCCTGCGCGGTGATCATGAGCAGTGAGCCGCTCACCGAGGCCATCCCACTGTGGAAGCGACCGCAGGACGGGGCCATCATCACCGGCTGGGACTACCCGTCATGCGAAGCCATCGGCCTGCTGAAGATGGACTTCCTGGGCCTGCGCAACCTGACGATCATCGGCGACGCGATCGAAAACATCAAGGCCAACAGGGGAATTGACCTCGACCTTGAATCCGTGCGGCTGTACGACAAGCCCACCTACGAGTTGCTGGGCCGCGGCGACACCCTGGGGGTGTTCCAGCTCGACGGCGGGCCGATGCGCGACCTACTGCGCCGCATGCAACCGACCGGGTTCGAAGACGTCGTTGCCGTTATCGCGCTGTACCGGCCCGGCCCGATGGGCATGAACGCCCACAACGACTACGCCGAGCGCAAGAACAACCGGCAGGCGATCAAACCCATTCACCCGGAACTCGAGGAGCCGCTGCGCGACATCCTCGCCGAAACCTACGGCCTGATCGTCTACCAAGAACAGATCATGCGCATCGCGCAGAAGGTGGCCGGCTACTCGCTGGCCCGAGCAGACATTCTGCGTAAGGCCATGGGCAAGAAGAAGCGCGAGGTGCTGGAGAAGGAATTCGAGGGCTTCTCGGAAGGCATGCAGGCCAACGGATTCTCGGCCCGAGCCATCAAGGCGCTGTGGGATACCATCTTGCCGTTCGCCGACTACGCATTCAACAAGTCACACGCCGCCGGCTACGGCATGGTCTCCTATTGGACCGCCTACCTCAAGGCCAACTATCCCGCCGAGTACATGGCCGGTCTGTTGACCTCGGTTGGCGATGACAAGGACAAGGCGGCCGTCTATCTGGCCGACTGCCGCAAGCTGGGCATCACGGTGTTGCCGCCAGACGTCAACGAGTCCGGCCTGAACTTCGCGTCGGTGGGCACCGACATCCGTTATGGGTTGGGTGCGGTGCGCAACGTCGGCGCCAACGTGGTGACTTCGTTGATCAATACCCGTGCCGACAAAGGCAAGTTCACCGACTTCTCGGACTACCTGAACAAGATCGACATTTCGGCGTGCAATAAGAAGGTCACCGAATCGCTGATCAAGGCGGGCGCGTTCGACTCGTTGGGACATGCCCGCAAAGGTCTCTTCCTCGTTCACACCGACGCCGTGGACTCGGTGCTGGGCACCAAGAAGGCCGAGGCGATGGGGCAGTTCGACTTGTTCGGCGGCAGCGCCGCCGGCACCGACGCGGTCTTCACCATCAAGGTGCCCGACGACGAGTGGGAGGACAAGCACAAGCTGGCCCTGGAACGGGAGATGCTGGGCCTATACGTGTCCGGGCATCCGCTCAACCGGGTGGCGCACCTGCTTTCCACCCAGGTCGACACCGCAATCCCGGCGATCCTCGACGGCGATATCCCCAACGAAACCCAGGTGCGGGTGGGCGGCATCTTGGCTTCGGTGAACCGGCGGGTCAACAAAAACGGAATGCCTTGGGCTTCAGCGCAATTAGAAGATCTCACCGGTGGCATCGAGGTGATGTTTTTTCCGCATGCGTATTCCGCGTACGGTGCCGACATCGTCGACGACGCGGTTGTGCTGGTCAATGCCAAGGTGGCGGTCCGCGATGACCGGATCGCGCTGATAGCTAACGATCTGGTGGTGCCCGACTTTTCCACCGCGCAGGCGGACAGGCCGCTGGCGGTCAGCCTGCCCACCCGGCAGTGCACCTTCGATAAGGTGAGCGCGCTCAAACAGGTGCTGGCCCGCCATCCGGGAACCTCGCAGGTGCATCTGCGGCTCATCAGCGGGGACCGGATCACCACACTGGAGCTTGATCAGTCGCTGCGGGTGACACTTTCGCCGGCATTGATGGGCGACCTCAAGGAGCTGCTCGGCCCGGGGTGCTTGGGTAGTTAAGCAGGCAACTTCAGCGCCGCTTGATGGTCGTGGGTTGGGACGATCGTCACCGTATGCCGTGCCAGATGCAGTCGCTGCAGTGTTCTGAAGGTTTCCTTGCGATCCTCGTCTACCAAAGCGCCGGGATAGCTTGATTTTTGCCGGACCTTTTCGATCTGCAATTCGTGCCACGCAGCGTCGCCGGCGATCAGGATCCATCCCCGTCTGGTGTGGGCGAGCACCCCTACGCTGCCTGGGGTATGTCCGGCGAGGTCTACCAGGATGACGGAGTTGTCCGAAAAAAGATCGCGGCTTCTGGCGAAGGTCAGCACCGGCGGTCCGTCCAGCTCGTATTCGATGATGAGCCGATCGCGCAGCGAATCGCGGACACCGCCGACGGGCGCAACGGGCCCGGAACTGATCCATTCCCGTTCTGGGCGGTGCAGGTGAACGGGAAGATTGGGCATGTCCAGCAGCCCCGACACGTGGTCCCAGTGCGCGTGAGTGGGTAATGCGAAATCCAATTGAGGCGTTTCGGGTAGCCGGGCGAGTGCCTCGATCGTGGGGATGGTGTCGGCCGGCGGACGTACCGCGACGCGCAGCACCGCCGGTAGTTGGGCAATCGCCCGTTGTTCGGCGTGCGTGCACACGGCGGGATCGACGATGAACGTCGCCTTCGGATGCTTGACGATGAACGACGTCAGTGAGTTATCCACGCGGGCGGGTTTGAACGTGCCCTCGACGATCGCGGCGGTCGGCACCGAGCGCGGCACTTGAGGCAACGCGATCACGCTCACGGTGCAGCGGGGATCCGGCAGTCCCGCGTCGACGATGCTGCGGATGAACCGCTGATCGAGCCGGCGCGGCCGCGTCAAACCCCGAACGAGTCCAGCTGCGGCGGTGCAGCATTGGAGAAGGCTGGGGGAGCGGACGGGGTCGGACATCTCGTGCTTTGTCTGAGTCATGCCAGGTCCACCCGGACGATGGCGCTGTCGGCCCAGACCCCGCGGTCACGAGCACGGCGTAGCTTCTCACCGACACATAGATCTTGGTGGACATTAGTCACGCCCGGAACTTTGATCAGCGGCACGATGTTCCACTGCCAGCCATACCGTTCGCGCAATACGCGGTTGGCCCGCTCAGCGTCGGCGCCCGAAAGGATCGTGGCGCGGCCCGCTACCGTCGTCGCGCCCGCGTGAACCCGGCCCCGGTAGTCGCATGCGGCGAGTTCGACGTCGCGGCGCGTTGCCAGCCGTCTGGTCTTCGGGCCCAGCTTGGTCCGGAACAGCAATGCGTCGCCGTCCAGTCCGAACCAGATCGGGGTATCAACGGGTGTGCCGTCGCGGCGGAACGATCGGAGCAGCGCGTAGCGAGCGGCGCTCAGCTCGGCGAGTGCGTGTTTGTGCATAACCACAGTCAACGACTTAGAGTTGGATCTAAGTCAAGCACCGAATTCTGGGAGGGTCCGATAGCCAACGGGGTGACAATCGGAGAGGTGGCGCGCGAAGCCGGGGTCGCAGCCACCACGTTGCGCTACTACGAGCAGATCGGGCTAGTGCCGGCCCCGGCGCGGCTGGGCGGTCAGCGCCGCTACGACGGCGCAGTTCTCGCCAGACTCGAAGTGATCCGGCTATGCAAATCCGCCGGGTTCGCGCTGGAAGAGATCCAGTTGCTATTCGCCGACGATGCCCCGGGGCGGCCTGCCAGCCGCGCACTCGCCGAGGCCAAACTCGCCGAAATCGATGCCCAGATGGCGTCGCTGGCCCGGGCGCGGGGCGTCATCGAATGGGGAATGCGCTGCACATGTCCGTCAATTGACGCCTGCACGTGTGGCATTCACCGCGCATTACCCGCCTGAGCCGACCGGCGTCGGTGCCGGATGTTTATAGATGACACCGTCTTTCATGACGAAATCGACACTACCTGTGACCTCGATGTCGGCGAAGGGATCGCCGGGCATGGCGATCAGATCGGCAATCTTGCCCTCGGCGATCACCCCGAGGTCGTCTAGGCGGAGCAGTTCGGCCGCAACACTGGTAGCTGCCTGCAGGGCACGCAGAGGGCTGATGCCCACGGACACCATCGTCGGGAACTCGCGCCAATTGTCTTGGTGAGGAAACATTCCGGCGTCGGTTCCGAATGCCAGCCGGACGTTGCTGGCGGCCAGCCGCTCGGCGGCGTCCAACAAAGCACCGCGATGCTTTCCGAACTTGCGCCGCGTGTATTCGGGAACAGTGGTCCAGTAGTCGTCATCTTCGTCGCGCTGAGCGCTGGACAGGATCGTGTATTGGGTGGGCACCAAAAACACCCCGGCGTCTTCCATCATTTGCAATGTCTCGGCCGACGCCAGGTTTCCGTGTTCGATGCTGCGCACCCCGGCGCGAACGGCGCGCTGGATGCCTTCGTCGCTGTAGCTGTGTGGAGTGACCGGGACATCGAGGTCAGCGGCCGTTGCCACCAGGACGTCCATCTCCTGCTGGCTATAGGTGGGATGGCCGGGATCGTCCGACGGTGAGGCGAAGCCGCCGGTCGCCGCAAACTTGATCCAATCGGCGCCGGCGCGGATTTCCTGCCTGACCTTGTTGCGGATCTCGTCAACACCGTCGGCCGCCGCCAATTCCAGCGGCCGCGACGGGCCCTGATATTGGTCGGCGACCATTCCGCTGAAGTCGCCGTGCCCACCGCGCGCGGAAATCATGTGCGGTGCCACCAGCATCCGCGGACCCTCGATGATGCCGGCCGCCACCGCGTCGCGCAGGTCGATCGTCGGGTAGTCGAGGTCCCCGCAGGCTAAATCGCGGACCGTGGTGAATCCGTTCATCAGCAAGGCGCGCAGCACCGGCAGCGAACTCAGCGCCTTGGCGACGCTGGAGTGGGCGGCCATGGCCGGACCGACCTGCGGTGTCAACGTCACGTGGGTATGGCAGTCCATGAACCCGGGTGTCAGGGTGTGGCCGGACAGGTCGACCACCCGTGCGTCTGGCGGCGGCTTGATTGCATCGGCTAACCGCGCGATGCGACCGTCGACCACCAGCACCTGTTGCGGCACCACCTGGTCAGAGATCCCGTCCCACACGGTCGCACCCATGATCAGCGTCGCAGCCATCGTCGCAACCTCTCGTGGTGGGCGGTCAGAACCGGTAGCGCAGGATCCTGGCCTTGCGGGCGGTTGCCTCGAACTTCCCGGATATCTTGGTAGCCAACCGAATCCAGCCCGGAAACAGTTCAACCTCGGGAGCGTGTGCCAGGCTGGATTCTTCGACCAGCGTCAACCGCGGATTCCACGTCTGTGGCACCCGCGCGTCTTTGAATCCCGGATAGCCCCACTGGGCGCCGACGTGGGTGAACATCCGCTGCGGGGCCAGCTTCACCGCGAGCCGGCTGAACCAGCCGATGCGTCCGTAGTCGTTGAAGGCCAGCTCTCCGGACATGAAATGCTCGGTGATGCGACGAAAGACGCCGACGATCACCGGCTCGGACAGAAAGGCGAACAGCCCGTCGGCGATCACCATGGCGGGCCGACCGGCCGGGATGGTGTTGGGCCAGCTGTCGTCGGCCACCGATGCGGTAATCGAGTGAGCCCGCTCGTGGGTCGGCATCAGCCGGTTGCGCAATGCGATGACGCCCGGCAGGTCGACGCTGTACCAATCGACCGCGGCGGGTGGGTTAACCCGAAACAGGCCAGTGTCCAGACCGGCGCCGAGGTCCACCACGACGGCGTTGGGATGCTCGGTGGTGAACGCCCGCACCCGATCGTCGAGCATCTTGGCACGCAGGGCCGACTGGCACACCACGCTCGTGGGTATGCCGAGCGCGGCGAAGTCGTAGTCGATCCTGCTGACGATGTCGTCGGCGAGCGCGTCCCCCAGAATTGGCCGGGGCCGTCGGCCGTGTCGTGGCCATCGGCTGTCGAGCGCTCGCGCGTACTGGGTCAGCAACGCGGTGTGTTCCAGCGGCGAGAGGTCGCTGACATCAACGCGTGGACCGGACCACATTATCCGAACGTACTCGGTGCCCCGGATCGCGGACGCCGTGCCGGAGAAATCAGTCGATGTATTCCGTGCTTCTGATCACGGACGTACGCTCACCGATGTGATGTGGGCAATGCGCAGCAGGTGAGAAGCCGGTCCCGCCATCCGGCGACATACAAGGAGAACGGAAATGACGACACCCGAGCATCCGGCCACCATGTGCGAGGCATTCCAGCGCACCGCGTCGATCGATCCGGACGCCATCGCGCTTCGGACGCCTGGCGGCACCCAGACGTTGACTTGGCGAGAGTATGCGGAGCAGGTGCGCAAGGTCGCTGCCGGCTTGGCGGGTTTGGGGGTTCGGCGAGGCGACACGGTTTCGCTGATGATGGCCAACCGGATCGAGTTCTACCCGCTCGAAGTGGGTGCCCAACACGTCGGTGCCACTTCGTTTTCGGTGTACAACACGCTGCCCGCCGAGCAGCTGATCTACTTTTTCGACAACGCGGGTACCAAAGTCGCGATCTGCGAGGAACAATACGTGGACCGCATTCGCGCCAGCGGTGCGTCCATCGAGCACATCGTCTGCATCGACGGTTCGCCGGCCGGCACCATATCGGTCGACGACCTATATGCGGCCGCCCAAAAGGATTTCGACTTCGAGTCGACCTGGCGGGCGGTGCAGCCCGACGACATCGTCACCCTCATCTATACATCGGGGACCACCGGAAACCCCAAGGGTGTGGAGATGACCCACACCAATCTGCTGTTCGAGGGTTACGGCCTCGAAGCCGTGCTCGGAATCCAGTTCGGCGACCGGATTACGTCGTTCCTGCCGTCGGCGCACATCGCCGACCGGATGACCGCCCTGTACGCGCAGGAGATGTTCGGTACCCAGATCACGGTCGTGTCCGACGGGCGCGCGATCGCGGCGGCGCTGCCGGACGTGCGACCCACCGTGTGGGGCGCGGTTCCGCGGGTGTGGGAAAAGCTCAAGTCCGCAATCGAATTCACCGTCAGCCACGAGACGGACGATGCGAAGCGGCAGGCCATGGAGTGGGCGATGGCGGTGGCCGCAAAACACGGCGGCGCCCTGCTCGCCGGCGAGCCGATGCCCGACGAAGTCGCCGCCGAGTGGGCCAAGGCCGACGAATTGGTGCTGTCGAAGCTACGGGAGCGACTCGGCTTCGGAGAGCTCCGGTGGGCGCTCTCGGGAGCGGCGCCGATCCCCAAGGAGACCCTGGCCTTCTTCGTCGGCATCGGCATCCCGATCGCCGAGGTGTGGGGAATGTCCGAGCTGAGCTGTGCCGCCAGCGCCAGTCATCCCCGCGACGCGCGCTTAGGCACCGTCGGCAAACTGCTTCCCGGGCTGGAGGGCAAGATCGCCGACGACGGCGAGTATCTGGTCCGCGGTCCGCTGGTGATGAAGGGCTACCGCAAGGAACCGGCCAAGACCGCAGACGCGATCGACGCCGACGGCTGGCTGCACACCGGCGACATCTTCGATGTCGACGCGGACGGCTATCTGCGGATCGTCGACCGTAAGAAGGAGTTGATCATCAACGCGGCCGGAAAGAACATGTCGCCGGCCAACATTGAGAACAACATCCTGGCCGCCTGCCCAATGGTGGGCGTGATGATCGCGATCGGCGACGGACGACCCTACAACACCGCGCTCATGGTCTTCGACGCCGACTCGGTCGGCCCGTATGCGGCCCAGCACGGCCTGTCCGACGCCTCTCCCGCGGCCTTGGCCGCTGACCCGGAGGTGATCGCTCACATCGCCGCCGGCGTGGCCGAAGGTAACGCCAAACTATCCCGCGTGGAACAGATCAAGCGCTTCCGGATATTGCCCACATTGTGGGAGCCGGGCGGTGACGAGATAACGCTGACGATGAAGCTCAAGCGCAAGCCGATATTCGCGAAGTACTCGGCCGAGATCGAAGACCTCTACGGGCGCGATTTACATCCGGAGGTCCACGAGCCCGCCGCCGCTGAAACGGTGCAACCGGCATGACTGGGGGACCGGCATCGACCGCGCGTGAACTCGGCCGCGTAGGGGTGCGAAAGTTGCTGCAGCGCAGCGGAATTGTTGATGAATCGGTGACGCCGTTGTCGACCGACCCAGCCGAGGTTGTTCAGCTGTTGGCGGCGCCATGGTATGACGACCGGCTGACCAAGCTGGCGAAAGAGCTTGAGCGCGACCCGGACAGCGTGCGCGCCGAGGCCGCCGGCTACCTGCGCGAGATGGCGCCCTCGCTGGACGAGCGGGCGGTGCACGCGTGGAGCGGCTTCAGTCGCTGGTTCATGCGGGCCTATGACGTGCTGGTCGACGAGGACCAGATCGCGCAGCTGCGCAAGCTGGATCGCAAGGCGACGTTGGCGTTCGCCTTTTCCCATCGCTCCTACCTGGACGGCATGTTGCTGCCCGAGGTGATCCTGGCCAACCGGCTCAGGCCGGCGCTGACCTTCGGCGGGTCGAACATGAACTTCTTCCCGTTGGGCACCTGGGCCAAGCGCACCGGGACGATCTTCATCCGACGTCAGACGAAAGACATTCCCGTCTACCGGTTGGCGCTGCGCGCCTATACCGCTCAGCTGGTGCAAAACCACGCCAACCTGACCTGGTCGATCGAAGGGGGCAGGACCAGGACGGGCAAGCTGCGACCTCCGGTGTTCGGCATCCTGCGCTACATCACCGACGCCGTCGACGAAATCGACGGTCCCGAAGTGTATTTGGTGCCGGTCTCCATCGTGTACGACCAGCTGCACGAGGTGGAAGCCATGACCACCGAGGCCTACGGCGGGGTCAAACGGCCCGAAGACCTTCGGTTCATGATCCGGCTGGCGCGTCAGCAAGGTCAGCGGCTCGGCCGCGCCTACCTCGACTTCGGTGAACCGCTGCCGCTACGCAAGCGCCTGCAGGAATTGCGTGCCGAAGAATCGGGGACCGGGACCGAAATCGAACGCATCGCACTCGATGTCGAACACCGGATCAACCGCGCGACGCCGGTGACTCCCACTGCGGTGGTCAGTCTCGCGTTGCTGGGTGCGGACCGTTCGTTGTCCATCAGCGAGGTGCTGGCCACCGTGCAACCGTTGGCGAACTACATCGCGGCACGGAACTGGACGGTGGCCGGTGCTGCCGACCTGACGAATCGCTCCACGATCCGATGGACATTGCACCAGCTGGTCGCCTCCGGTGTGGTCAGCGTCTATGACGCAGGTACTGAAGCGGTCTGGGGTATCGGCGAGGACCAGCACCTGGTCGCGGCGTTCTACCGCAACACCGCCATCCACATCCTGGTCGATCGCGCTATTGCCGAAACGGCGTTGCTGGCCGCTTCAGAGACTTCGGTGGGCGGCTCGGTGTTACCGGCGACCGTGCGCGATGAGGCGCTGAGTCTTCGCGAGTTGCTGAAGTTTGAGTTCTTGTTCTCCGCACGCGCGCAATTCGAGAAGGATCTCGCCGACGAAGTACGTCTGATTGGGCCAGTGGAAGACACCACCAAGGCCGCAAGCGCGACCGATGTGCGGCGGCTGTTGGAACAGGCGGATCTACTGCTGGCGCATCTGGTGTTGCGTCCGTTCCTGGACGCGTACCACATCGTCGCCGACCGGCTGGCCGCCCACGAGGACGAATCGTTCGACGAGCAAGCATTCCTCGCCGAGTGCCTGGAGGTCGGTAAGCAGTGGGAGTTGCAGCGCAGGATTGCCAGCGCCGAGTCGAGGTCGATGGAACTTTTCAAAACCGCGCTGCGCTTGGCTCGGCATCGCGAGCTGATAGACGGGTTCGAGTACCCGGATATTGCTCAACGACGACGGGAGTTCGCCCAGCAAATCGCGACGGCTATCCGGCGGGTCAACGCCATCGCGGAGCTGGCCAGAACGCGGTAATCAGCCTTTTGCTGCTGGGCGGCGTGCTTTCCACCAGATGCACGTCGACACGACGAGCGGTAAAGTGTTCGTTAGGAATGCTAACGGGCCGAGCCGCCACTGCGCCAATGCATGGTGTGCTATGGGGAAGGGATTCCGACGTCTGTGGCAACGGGTGTCCAGTTGTCAACATCCTTGATCGAGCGTCTCAGTCGAGATGCTCGAGGTGCGCGGCAACCAGCGAATCGAGGATTCGATGAGTGACAAGTCCAATACGCGGTCCCGTCCCCTGATCGGGTTCACCACCTGGGACAATGCGCCGCAGATTGGCCCCGCACCGGTTAGCCGGACGTGGATGTCGGAGATGCGTGAAGGTTGGCCTCATCGGTGTTTACCGATGCTCATCGCGAATCAGAGCGGCTGGGAGATACGCAATCCGTGTGGCTTCACGGCTACGTGGATCGGTCGGGACGACCGCATGGATGTGATGATCGCACCCGACAAGCGCGATTCCGCTCAGTTCCTGCCCGCCAGCCATTTCGGTTACGGCATTCTGACCTGGCATCTGCCGATGCTGTTTCGCACCCCACCGGGCTATAACCTGTTGGTCCGCGGGCCGGCGAACTATCCGAAAGACGCCGTGTGTCCGTTAGAGGGCGTAGTCGAAACCGACTGGTCGAGCGCGAGTTTCAGCATGAGCTGGAAACTTACCCGCAAACTGATGCCGGTGCGATTCGAGGTCGATGAGCCGATCTGCATGATCGTCCCGCAGCGCCGAGCCGAGCTTGAAGAGTTCGCCCCCGAACTCAGGGACATCGCGTCTGATGAAGATCTGCGCCGCAAGCATGAGTTCTTTCTTCGCTCACGTGACGACTTATGGCAAGCCGAAGTAGCGGCGAACACCGCGGCGGTAGAGCGAGTGCCGCCTCAAGGCGACTACTCGCGGGGCAGACACAGCGACGGCGAGGCCGGGGCAGACGATCACCAGACTCGTCGTCATCTTCGTCCATTCGTTCAGCAACAACACGAGAAGCGGCAATAACAGGATTTACCGCGTGCGTCGCGTCCGGCGGGCGTCTGCTCGAACGACTGCGGCCGTAAAGTGGTGGGTATGCCGCTTTCAGGTGAATACGCACCCAGCCCAGTCGATTGGTCCCGTGAGCAAGCTGACAAGTACATCGAATCCGGTGGAACCGAAGGCACGGAACTGCAGGGAAAGCCCGTCATCCTGCTGACCACCGTCGGAGCCAAGACAGGCAAACTCCGCAAGACCCCGCTGATGCGGGTCGAGCACAACGGTGAGTACGCGATCGTCGCCTCACTCGGCGGGGCCCCGAAGAACCCGGTCTGGTATTACAACGTCGCGAAGAACCCGCGGGTCGAGTTGCAAGACGGCGCCATCACCCGCGATTACGACGCTCGCGAGGTGTCCGGCGAGGAGAAAGCCGCCTGGTGGAAGCGCGCCGTCGAGGTCTGGCCGGACTACGCCGATTACCAGAAAAGGACCGACCGCCAGATTCCGGTGTTCGTGCTGACCCCGGTAAGCTGAGCCGCTTAGCCACGCGGAAGGCACTGCGTGGCACCATTGACCGGTGTCCGCTGAACTGAGCCAGAGCCCGAGCACGTCACCGCTGTCTGCGGCTGATGTTGACAGCGCGGCCCAGCGGATCGCGTCGGTGGTCACGCCCACCCCGTTGCAGCTGAGCGATCGGCTGTCGGCGATCACCGGCGCGCAGGTCTACCTGAAACGCGAAGACCTGCAGACGGTGCGCTCCTACAAGCTGCGCGGCGCCTACAACCTGTTGGTGCAGCTGTCCGCCGAGGAGACGGCGGCCGGCGTGGTGTGCTCATCGGCGGGTAACCACGCGCAGGGCTTCGCGTACGCATGCCGGGCGCTGAGTGTGCATGGCCGCGTCTATGTGCCTGCGAAGACGCCCAAGCAAAAGCTTGACCGGATCCGCTACCACGGGGGGGAGTTCATCGACCTGATCGTGGGGGGATCGACCTACGACCTCGCCGCCGAGGCGGCGTTGGCCGATGTGGAACGCACCGGGGCCACGCTGGTGCCGCCGTATGACGATCTGCGCACCATCGCCGGCCAGGGCACCATTGCCGTCGAACTGCTCGGTCAACTCGACATCGAGCCTGATCTGGTGGTGGTCCCAGTGGGTGGCGGCGGTTGCATCGCCGGCATCACCACCTACCTCGCCGAGCGGACGAACAACACCGCGGTGCTGGGTATCGAGCCCGCCGGCGCCGCGGCGATGATGGCCGCGCTGGCCGCCGGGGAGCCGGTGACCCTTGACCATGTCGACCAGTTCGTCGACGGCGCGGCGGTGCGACGGGCCGGAAAGCTGACCTATGCGGCGCTGGCGGCCGCCGGCGACATGGTGTCGATCACGACGGTCAACGAGGGCGCGGTATGCACCGCGATGCTCGACCTCTATCAGAACGAGGGCATCATCGCCGAGCCGGCGGGCGCGCTGTCGGTCGCGGGCCTGCTGGAAGCCGACATCGAGCCGGGGTCCACCGTGATTTGCCTGATCTCAGGCGGCAACAACGACGTATCGCGCTACGGCGAGGTGCTGGAGCGCTCGT
>DATIOT010000376.1:0-3323 GCA_035472875.1 Mycobacterium sp. | reverse complement strand
CGGCTGGCCATGGCGGGTATACCGGCCGAGCACATCGACGACCTGGAACAGCGCCTGCTCCTGCGCACTAGCATCAGCTTCGCGCGGCGGGCGCCGCAGCAGTGGGCCAGGAATGTCCCCGTGCCCACCTTCCTCTACCAGGTACACGACGACGTGCTGACCGAGCCAAGCGACGTGCAGACCATGTTCGACAACATCCCCGTCAACGACAAGAAGCTGCACTGGATCCGCGGCACCACCCGCCGCTGGGACGGCTACCTGGGATTCCAGCGTCACCCCGAGCCGACGCTCGAGTGGTTCGTTAAGCACATGTCCTGAATCTGCCAAACACATGTTCTGAAAGGAGCGCCGACCATGGCCGGCAACCCTACGATTGCGACCTACCGCTGGTCGTCCGACCGTTCCGGGGTCCGGTTCCCGGTTGAGAATCCGGCCACCGGACAGATCATCACGGTCGTCCAGGGTTGCGGGTCCCCGAGGTCGACGCCGCCGTACAAGCCGCGCACCGCGCGTTCGAAGATGGCTGGCGGTGGCGCACCGCGGCCGAACGCGCCGGGCTGTTGGTGGGCGGGGCCGACGTGCTGGAGGCACACGCCGACGAGCTCGCCGAACTGGTGTCACTGGAGAACGGAAAGCCGGTCGCTGACGCCCGGTTGCACGACATCGGCTTCCTGGGCGGCATCTTCCGGTTCTTCGGGTCGCTGGTCGATAAGCTCCCCAGTGACTTCTACGACAAGGGCAGCGTCTACACCTCGACCGTGCTCGAACCGGTGAGGGTCGTCGGCGAGATCATCCCGTTCAACTGGCCGCCCATCCACGCCGGCGGCAAGATCGCGCCAGCGCTGGCCGTCGGGGACACCGTCGTGCTCAAGCCGAGCGAGCAGGCGCCGCTGACGGTCATCCGAATCGTCGAGTTCAACACGGTGCTGCCGCCCGACGTCCTGCATGTCGTGCCAGGAACCGGCGCGCTTGCCGAACAGGCACTGGCGGCGCACCCGCTGGTGCGCATGATCTCGTTCACCGGCTCCACGAACACAAGCGCTTCCGTCGCGCGCAGCGCGGCCGCCAACATCACCCCGGCCCTGCTCGAGCTCGGCGGAAAGAACGCCTTCATCGTCTACGACGACGCCGACCTCGACCGCGCCGTCCGCGACGCCCTCGACGGTGGCTTCTACAACAAGGGCGAGGCCTGCACCGCAGCTTCCCGGGTGCTCGTGCACCGCGACGTGCACGACGCGTTCGTGAGCAAGCTCGCTGCCGCCGTCAACGCACTCCAGGTAGGCAACGGCGCCGACCCCGCCACGCACATCGGGACCGTGGTGACAAAGGCGCAGCAGCAAAAGGTGCTCGAATACATCCACATCGGCGAGGCCGAAGGCGCCAAGATCGCTGCCCAGGCCGGGCTGCCCGCAGACCCGGCACTCGCGGGCGGTTTCTTCGTCCCGCCGACATTGTTCACCGATGTCACCCGTAACATGCGGATCGCCACCGAGGAAATCTTCGGCCCAGTGGTCACCGTCACCGTCTTCGAGTCCGAAGACGAAGCGTCGCCATCGCCAACGAGCCGGAATATGGCCTGCTCGCTGCCATCTACACCCGCGACGGCGAGCGCGCCTTCCGCGCCGCAAGGCGACTGGAGTCCGGCATGGTGCTCATCAACAACTACTTCCGCGGCATGCTCGGCACCCCATTCGGCGGCACCAAGCACAGCGGCTACGGCCGCGAGCACGCCATCCAGACATTGCAGGACTTCGGCTACACCAAGATGATCCAATTCCCCAGCGGCACCGGCACCATCCCCGCGTGGCGCGGCGTCACCGAGATCTTCGACAGGGCCAGCTGATCTCGTTTACCCGGTCCCGTGATCTCGCAGACCACTCGCAGAAAGGACAAGTCACATGCCAACAAACAACACCTCTGAAGCCCACGCGGACGGGTAGCGCTGGTGACCGGAACCTCCCGGGGCATCGGCCAAGCCATAGCCGTGGGTCTCGCCGAGCGCGGCGCACGCGTCGTTCTCGGGGACCGCGGCGATGCTAGTGAGACGATCACCCTCATCGCCGACACGGGCCACGAGGCGGTTCCGGTGAGGCTCGGCGTCAGCGATCCGTCTTCGATCGAAGCCGCCTGCGTCCAGGTCGCCGATCAACTGGGGCACGTCGACATCCTGGTCAACAACGCCGGGACCTTCGAGGGAGCGACCTGGGATGATCTCGACTACAACCTCTGGCAGCGCGTCATGACCACCGACCTGAACGGGCCGATGCTCATGTGCAAGGCCTTCCTGCCGCTCATGCGCGGACGTGGCTGGGGCCGGGTCATCAATATCGCTTCGGCAACGGTCGCGATCGCCAGCCCCGTCTCGATCGCCTACCGCACGGCCAAGATGGGCGTGATCGGCTTCACCCGCGCGTTGTCAGCGACGCTGGGCGACGAGGGGATCACCATCAACGCCGTCCTTCCATCACTGACCCGGACTGCCATGACCGAGGGGATTCCGCAAGCAATCGTGGATGCCAGCCTGGGCCGCCAGGTGATCCACCGCGAGGCCGAACCCGCCGACATCGCAGGGAGCGTCTTCTTGCTCGCGGCCGACGACACCGGCTGGATCACCGGCCAGACCATCATGGCCAACGGCGGCAACGCGTTCGGCTTGTGAGGGCCACTTTCGTCTCGACCAAAGCGCCGATGCGACAGAACATTTATTCTGCATCGCCAAGGACTCGATAGGCGCCCAAGGTAAATGCGCGCAGATCGGCAGGGATCGTGAACTGTCGACCAGCGTTGATCACCAGACGTGGTCGACGGTCAGCCCGTTCCACTTACGGATCCCTGCCGAATATTTATGGAGTTTGGGGTCTGCCGCTGGATGGTGGACTTCGTGCAGATCATCATGTTCGGCGTGGCGTGTGGTGTCGGCACTGACGCGGTCGACCAGGAGCTGCTGACCTTCCTGCACGCCTTGCGGGACGTTGAGTCAGACATCCGCAGCTGGTGCCGTTCACCGCTTCGCACGCTGGGCTGCCGCGGTGGGCCTGAGTCTGCGTCTGGAATGTTGTGGCGGGGTATCCGCAGCCTTACCGCACTTCCCGGCTGGGACCGCAGCCGGCTGGCGACATGAAGTACGCCGAATCATTGCGGTGGGTCGAGGCGCTTCGTCCGGTCCGCTGCGGGCCGCGCGGTGGCCTGCACCCAGTACCGGGGTCTGCGGGCGCGAACGCGCGTGGATGTTTCGGGGAAGGGACCCAAGGAAGAGTCCGGCTTCCGGCGCTTTCGTATGCTGGCGTTGGCGTGCTGGCGCGGGCGATAACGTCGTGTAGCTG
>DATIOT010000375.1:0-1877 GCA_035472875.1 Mycobacterium sp. | reverse complement strand
ACGTCGAGATCCTGCCGACGCCGTTTCTGCCGGCCGGTGTGTTCGACCTCTGGGGTCTGCCCGCCGACGACCCGCGGCGCACGACGACCCATGTGCTCAACCCGCTGGAAACAGATCGTCCGGAGCTGGCTACCACACTGTTGCCCGGCCTGCTGGAAGCATTGGGACGCAACGTATCCCGGGGTCTCGTCGACGCCGCGCTGTTTGCCATCGCGCAGGTGGTTCAGCCGACCGAGCAGACTCGCGGCGTCGAGCTCATCCCCGTGGACCGCCGGCCGACCGATGCCGAGATTGCCATGCTGGACGCGTCGTTGCCGCGGCAACCGCAGCACGTCGGCGTCGTGTTGGCCGGCCTGCGCGAACCGCGAGGTCCGTGGGGCCCTGGCCGCCGAGTCGAAGCCACCGACGCGTTCGAGGCGGTGCGAATCATCGCGCGCGCCAGCGGAGTTGATGTGGTGCTTAGGGCGGCCCAATATCTGCCGTGGCATCCGGGTCGGTGCGCCGAGGCGTTCGTCGGGGAAACCCGCGTCGGTCACGCGGGCCAGCTTCATCCTGCCGTGATCGAGCGGTCGGGCCTGCCGAAAGGCACCTGCGCGATCGAACTGAACCTCGATGCGATTCCGATTGTCGAGGCGTTGCCGGCCCCCAGAGTGTCGCCCTTCCCAGCCGTGTTCCAGGACGTCAGCCTCGTGGTGTCCGCGCATGTGCCCGCCCAGGCGGTCGCGGATGCCGTCCGCGAGGGGGCCGGCGAACTGCTGGAAGACATTCAGTTGTTCGACGTCTTCACCGGCCCGCAGATCGGCGAGGACCGCAAGTCGCTGACATTCGCGCTGCGGTTCCGCGCGCCGGATCGCACACTGACCGAAGACGACGCCAGTGCCGCTCGTGATGCCGCGGTGCGACGCGCCGCGGAGGCGGTCGGCGCCGTATTGCGTGCCTAGGACCCTTTTGAGCACCCCGCCACACTGCGGAATGGATTTGCAAACTGCTGCATAACCATGCAGAATGGTCGAAATGGCCGATGTTTTAAAGGTGGCGGTTGCCGGTGCCAGCGGCTACGCAGGCGGTGAGATCCTCCGGCTACTGCTCGGGCATCCGGCCTACACCGACGGCCGCCTCACGATCGGTTCGGTGACCGCCGCGGCCAGTGCCGGCAGCACGCTCGGTGAGCACCATCCGCATCTGACGCCACTGGCCCAGCGAGTCGTCGAGCCTACCGAGCCGGCCGTGCTGAGCGGCCACGACGTGGTGTTCCTGGCCTTGCCGCACGGGCATTCGGCGGCGCTGGCCGAGCAGCTCAGCACCGAAACCCTGATCATCGACTGCGGCGCGGACTTCCGGCTCACCGACGCCGCCGCTTGGGAACGGTTCTACGGATCCCCGCACGCCGGCAGCTGGCCGTACGGGCTGCCGGAGCTGCCAGGGGCGAGGGAGCGGCTGCGCGGTGCACGCCGCATCGCGGTGCCGGGTTGCTATCCGACCGCGGCACTGCTGGCGCTGCTGCCTGCGGTGGCCGAGGACCTCGTCGAACCCGCGGTCACGGTGGTCGCCGTCAGCGGCACCTCCGGAGCCGGTCGCGCGGCCAAGACCGACTTGCTCGGCTCGGAGATCATCGGATCGGCACGGGCCTACAACATCGCCGGCGCCCACCGGCACACCCCCGAGATCACCCAAGGGCTGCGGGCGGTCACCGATCGTGATGTCACGGTCTCGTTCACCCCAGTGCTCATCCCTACGTCCCGTGGCATCCTGGCCACCTGCACCGCGCGGACCCGATCACCGCTCTCCCAACTGCGAACTGCCTACGAAAAGGCTTATGATGCTGAGCCTTTCATCTACTTGATGCCGGAAGGCCAGCTGCCTCGCACCGGTTCGGT
>DATIOT010000374.1:0-5071 GCA_035472875.1 Mycobacterium sp. | reverse complement strand
CGGTACAGTTGACCGGCCGGTATGGCACCCCAACCGGGCAACACGTGGTAGTTAGCCCCGCACCTGGGGAAATACGCTTCCGCACGCACGCCGCCGGCTTCGTCACAGGACCCGATGGACCAGGCGCTTGGACGCGGTCAGCGCCGAGGTCGACGAGCTGGCTGGTCAGCGTGAGCCGTCGGGTTCACCGGCCGATGTGTTGCGGGAGCGCCGGGAGGCGCGGCGCGCCAAGGGCGAGACTGTCGCGTACTCGCACGCGGAGGCGCGGGGCACCAACCGGCACGGCTAGGTTGCACAACGTTCGCCCGCTGGTGCGGCCCGTCGGGCTCAACGCATCTCTGCTCATCTGCGACCGGTGGCCGGGGCGAGGCGGGCCACGCCGCGCAGGATCCACGGTGTTCGCCTGGCCATCGCGGCCACAGCGCGGTCCGAGCGGCGCATCGCGGTCCGAGGGCCGGGAGTGGGTGTTGACACCAGTTCCGCCTCGGCAGATCCCGCCCGCGGGCCGTGGCGGTCGACCGCCAAAAGTTGCCAGCTGCCGGGTACCCCGCGCAACTCGACGCTGCCACGGTCCTCAAAGCCCGTACCCGAGCCGACGACCAAATCACGCACGGTGCGGGAGACTAGGATTTCGCCAGCGCCGGCCTGGCCGCAGATCCGCGCCGCGATGTGTACCGCGAGTCCCCCGATGTCGGCGTCGAGCAGTTCGCATTCGCCGGTGTGGATGCCGACGCGGATCTGGATGCCCAGTGTCCCGGCGTCGGTGCGCAACGCCTCGGCGCAGCGAATGGCCTGCGTGGGGCCGTCGAACGTGACGAGGTGGCCGTCGCCGGTGTGCTGCACCAGCGTGCCGCCGAATCGTTGCGTGAGGTCGGCGGTGATCTGGCGAAAGCGCTGCAGCACCGCACGCCAGCGCTCGTCGCCCGTGGCCGCCGCGTGTTGCGTGGACGCGACGATGTCGGTGAACAACACGGTGCGCAGGGCGCGATGTGCCTGTGCCGGTGCAGCGTGGCTGCCGGTGAGAAACTCCTCGATCTCGGTCAGGATCCTGTCCGGATCGCTGAACCAGGGCAGGTGGTCGGCGCTGTCGACCTCAAGGTACCGCGCGCCCGGGATGTGGTCGGCAAGATAGCGGCCCGCCTGCACCGGCACGACGAGGTCCTCGCTTGCATGGATGACCAGGGTTGGCACGGTGATCGTCGGCAGGATCGGCCGCACGTCGATCCGGAACGCCGCTTCTAGTGACGCGCGCGCCATTCCCGGGCTGGCGCACATGCGCTCAAACATGGCGAGCATGGCTTGGAATCGAGCGAACGCTGACGGCGCGCTGACGCCGAATGTCGCACCGCTGCCCCACCGCCAGCGGACGCCGCGGGCGATTTCCTGAAGGCGGGCAAACTGCTCCACCGACGGCATATAGTCTTCACCCAGCTCGGGGAGGGCCCGGGCCCACAGCTGAGCCGGGTCGCACTCGACGTCGTCCCACCCCCGCACGAAGCCGGAGAACGAATACGCGTCGGAGAGGATCAACGCCCGGGTTCGCTCCGGTCGTGTTGCCGCGAAAACAATGGACGCAAATCCGCCGTCATTCATGCCGAAAAGAACGGCCCTTCCGAAGCCGGCGGCATCCATGACAGCCTCGATCTCAGTCGCTCGATCATCCACCGTGCGAACGTGCGGGACCGGGTCCGACAACCCGACCCCGGCCTTGTCAAACACTACGACGCGACAGAACCTGGCGAGCTGATCGAAGAAGGCCTTGAATTCGGGGATGGTCCAGAACAGCTCGATGTGGGTGACGAACGGCCCGAGGAAGACCAGCTCGATCGGTCCGTCGCCGAACACCTGATACGCCAGGCTCAGATCGCCGCAGGATGCGTACGCCGTGTCCGCCACGGCATTGAGCGTAATCGGCGCAGGCATTAGCCGTACCGGATCAGACCGCCGGATGCTGTTATAGCTGCCGGCGACCGGTCGGTTGACGCGGGTTTGTGGGCGTTAGATCCGCGCGACGGCGCGGTGTTCGTGGCGCTGTTGGTGGCGGTCACGTTGGTGCGGCATGGTGCGGTGACCCCCCGGCGGCGAGGCCGCCGAGGATTACTTTCTTCATGTTGGATTCCTCCTGCTGGGCATTCCTTGCAGGGATGGTTGTCGGTGTCGGGGGCGAGGCCCGGATAAGTTCCTGACCCCGCCCCCTCGCAACCCCCCGGGGCAGCTATGCGGCCTGGCGCGCCAGTCCGCCAAGGATGAACTTCTTCATGGCGGTTCCCCTTTTGTTGCGTGCTGATCGTTGACGCACCGAACCGTGCCTGGCTCCCCACGGGGGTCGCGTCCCGGACCCGGTCGCGGCGTGGTGTTCGGCCCGTGAGCTGGCCAGGCGAGGAGAACCGCACCTCAAGGCGGGCATCCCCGCGAACGAACACGACCGGGAACCGGACATACCGCGACCGGAATGACCGCTGCCAGCCATGCTCGCGGGCGGTGCGCTCGATGATCACCTGGTCGGGTTCCCGTTTAGCCCGCGACATCATGTTTGCTGCCGTACCGACGGGCCTCGCCGTCACTACACCAGATGGCCTCTGGTTGGCGTGCGCCAAGCCGGGATGCGGTGCCCAGATCTCGCAGCCGAACTGCCGACCGGCGATGTTGAGCGCTGCCTTGCAGTCCATTTCCTTGCTCATCGGATCACCTTCGCTTTGTGCGCGCGCAGCTTGAAAATCCAGCCGTAGCAAGAGCTGTCCCCAGCGGCTGCCAGGGCGGCGACCAGCAGGGTCAGTGATCTAGCGACCACGTTCATGATGCGTCTCTATTAGTTGCCCCAGCCGTTGCAGTAGCCGTAGCCATGGCTGTAGCAATCGGTTGCGCCGTGGCAGCTGCCACCGTCGCCAGTAGTAGTTGGAACTGCAACTGATGCTGTGGTCGTCGCCGTAGCGAGAGCTGTACCTAGCGGCCTTGACGGTGGCGATGACCGGCGCAGCGACCGGTCGCGCCAGCAGCGCGCGGAGCCGCAACAGCCAGATGTCGCGCATCACGAGACCGCGTTGAAGTTCTTTTTCTGGCCGATCACGGCAGCGATCGCGCCGCAGATCAGGCAGATGATGATGATGGTGCTCATCAGGCCAGCCTCACGCTGACGCCGCCGGAGAACATCGAGTCGTGCAGTTCTAGCACGGTTGGCTGGGTGCCCGGCGGGACATCGAACGCGGCCTTCACCCGAATCGAGTTACCGGGGTTGATAGCGCCCAGGGGACTGGTGCTGGTGTTCATCCACATGTTGGCCTCGGTCTTGGCCCCGTACTCGCGGCCCGTGGCGTCGATCACTTTCTGGTTATCGCCGAAGTAGTTCTGCGGCTGGTCGCCGATATTGGCCACCGACATGGTGATGACGACGAACTCACCCTGTGCGGTCGTCGTCATGTACGGGTTGCCGGTCGGGTCATTGACCGTCTTGGCCCGCTCGACGCGAAGTACCCGGAACTCGAACTTGCCGTCACGTACCGCCGACCCGGCCGGAGCGATGGTGGCGGATGCTGGTGCCGTGGCAGCACGTGTGGCCATTGCGCCGTTGGTGGGGAGAGGGGCGCAGGCCGTGAGGCCCAAGCCGATCAGTGCGCCGCCAATCAGAGCGGCAGTGATCGCTTTCTTCATTTGCGGCGTTCCTTCAGCGTGTGGTTGATAGCGAATGCGGCCCAGATCAGCGTCCACATGCCGCCCCACAGCAGCCAGCCGGTACCGAGCGCCCCCTCGAATCCTGAGGCGCTCGCCGCCGTGTGCTGGTCCATCGTCGTATCCGACGCGGTGTTCGCGGCTGCGGTGTACCAGAAGATGGTGGGTATCACGGTGCCAAGCAGCGAGAAGAACGCCAAGAGCGCGAACCCGTAGTGGATCGTGAACCTGGCCGGTGCGGGTTGCTGCATCGGCTGCTGCGGCGGATACCATTCCGCCTGGGGTGGTGTTGGCGTGGTCATTGTTGTGAATCTCCTTCTCTTGGTGGGTTTTCAGGCGTACAGGCTTCGGACGGTGTTCGACCACACCCACGGGCACAGGGTGCCCGTCCACTAGCAGAGGTCACCTGAGTCGTTGGACTTCGGATCCGGGTATCACCCCGGTGCGGCGGTCATTTGGATGCCATACGCGTTAGCCGACGCTGCCCGGTGTACCGACCGGAACCTGCACACCCAGCCAGTTGCACGGCGTCCAGGTCCGCCACGCGACCAGCGCGCACTGCTGCTCGGCACTGAGCGGCGGCGCACACGGCGGCGTGCCGGGCCCACCACACACGGCAGGGTCGGCCGACGCGGCACCCACACCGACGCAACCGCCAACGCTGATCGAGGCCGCGACGGCCCCGATCATCAGCAATCGTTTCAGCATGTCAAGTCCTTTCTTTCGGACATCGGGTGCAGACCAGGACCGGCCTGCCATGCTCACACCCCGTGAAGGGGACAAGGTGCACCGAACCGCGCCTGGCTCCCCCCCAGGGGTCGCGGCCTAGAGCACGGTTCGGCGTGCTTGCAACCATAGGAAAGAACCGGAGATTATGTCAATGATACGGAAATAACTTCCGAGTGATTCCGCTCACAGCTGAAGTCCGCTCATGGCCCCTAGCGCGCAGTTACGCCCGTTGCCGCCCGGTAATCAGCCAGTTTGTGGAACGTGGCCTCGTGGTTGGTGGGAGACTGAGGTGCACCCGACTAGGCGGCGCAGGAGGCGGCGATGACGACGGTGTACTTGGTGACGGCCGGTAGCGGCGACACCTACCGCGTCGAGCGGGTCTACCTCGACCGCGACGAGGCGTACAAGTTCGCGCAGGACTACAACGGTATTGCCCCTGTTGAGCCTGTTCAGGTGGAGGAATGGGAGGCCGGTGCCCCGCCGGGGGCCTACGACGGCCCGTACTGGCGCGCGGAGTGGTGGGCGCGTGTCCCGGTCAGCAAGCGTCGCGCTGCGCTGCGGCACACGGACGAGGGTGAACGGTTTGACGACTTCGCCATCCGCCAGGAGTGGTGGACCGGGGACGCACTGCCCGAGGCCAAGGTGGTGCGCCGGGAACTGGCTGGGGTGCCCAGGG
>DATIOT010000373.1:0-7037 GCA_035472875.1 Mycobacterium sp. | reverse complement strand
GCTGGATCCACCCCGGCGTCTGCGGCGATCGCCCGAATCGTAGCGGCCTGGAAACCGGCTGCGCCGAATCGCTCGCGGGCCGCCGCAAGGATCGCGGCCTTCGTCTGTTCCGACGATCTCCTCATGTCAACAACTGTAGGCCAACAACTGTTGACATTGGCTGCGCGGCGCGCCAGCATTAAACTATGCCAACAAGCGTTGATTAGTGGCATGGAGAGGAGCCAACCATGAACGACACCGATGTCCTGGTGGTAGGCGCCGGCCCCACCGGCCTTACGGTGGCCGCTTCCCTGATCGCCCACGGAGTCCGAGTAGTCGTGGTCGACAAGTTGCCGGAGGGCCAGAACACGTCCCGCGCCGCCGCCGTGAACGCCCGCACGCTGGAGGTGCTCGAAGACCTCGACGTGGCCCGACGCATGGTCAAAGCCGGGCTGATTGCGCCGCGATTCTCCCTGCGCGAGGGCCGACGCATATTGATGCCGGTCGACTTCAGCGACCTGCCGACGGAGCACCCCTACACGCTGATGCTCTCGCAGGCCGACACCGAGCGACTGCTGCTGGAACGACTGCACGAATTGGGCGGTGAAGTGAGCCGACCCAAGACCCTGAGCCGTGTCACCCAGGATGCGGACGGCGTCACGGCCACCTTCGACGATGCCGAAACCATCCGGGCCAGTTACATCGTCGGGACTGACGGCATGCACAGCACAGTTCGTGAACAAGCCGGAATCGGCTTCGCCGGTGGCGAATTCGCCGAATCCTTTGCGCTCGCCGACGTCCGGCTGGCCGGTGAGGCACCCCGCGACGAGGTGATCCTGTTCTACGCCACGGAAGGCCTGAACGTGCTGGCCCCGCTGCCCAGCGACATCTTCCGCATCGTCGCCCCGGCCGCGGACGTACCGCAGGCGCCATCGACAGCATTCGTGCAGTCACTGCTGGACACCCGGGCCTTCGGACCGGGCCAGTTGGTGGTCACCGACCTGCTGTGGGGAACGCGGTTCCGGATCCACCATCGGGTCGCCGACAGCTACCGGGCCGGCCGCATAGTGCTGGCCGGTGACGCCGCCCATGTGCACAGCCCCGCCGGCGGCCAGGGCATGAACCTCGGTATCACCGACGCGGTCTCGCTGGCCGACGCGCTGTCCGAGGTCCTGCACGGCGGCTCCGACACCGCGTTGGACGCCTACAGCACCGCCCAGCGTCGACGGGCCGGGCAGGTGCTGAAACTGACCGGACGGCTGACCCGGATCGCGACGCTGCCGCGCCCGTTACGCCCGATCCGCAACTCTGGAATGCGGCTGGCCGCGCGGGTTCCCGCCGTGCGACGGCAGCTGGCGTTGCAGTTGAGCGGCCTGAGCCACCGGTGATCTAGCACACAGCGCAACAATTGATTTCGGGCCCCTCGCCGCGAGCAGACGCAGAATCGCACACAATTCGTGGTTTCGGTGCGATTCTGCGTCTGCTCGCGCACCTCGGGCCACTCGCGCGCGACCCGGCGGGTGACCTCCCACCGCCATAGGCAACAATCCGGCAAAATGGGCGGCATGGACACTGGTGTGACCTCACCTCGGGTCTTGGTCGTTGACGACGACGCCGATGTGCTTGCCTCGCTGGAACGCGGACTGCGCCTCTCCGGATTCGAGGTGGCGACCGCGGTCGACGGTGCCGAGGCCTTGCGCAGCGCCACCGAGACCCGCCCCGATGCGATCGTGCTCGATATCAACATGCCCGTGCTGGACGGCGTCAGCGTCGTCACGGCACTGCGCGCCATGGACAACGACGTACCGGTCTGTGTGCTCAGCGCGCGCAGCTCGGTCGACGACCGGGTGGCAGGCCTCGAGGCCGGTGCCGACGATTACCTGGTCAAACCGTTCGTGCTGGCTGAGCTGGTCGCTCGGGTGAAGGCGCTGCTGCGCCGCCGGGGTTCCGTCGCGTCGTCCTCGTCGGAGACCATCACGGTCGGTCCGCTGGAAGTCGACATCCCCGGTCGGCGGGCCCGGGTCAACGGCGTCGACGTCGACCTGACCAAGCGGGAGTTCGACCTGCTGGCGGTGCTGGCCGAGCACAAGACCGCGGTACTGTCCCGCGCGCAGCTGCTGGAGCTGGTGTGGGGCTACGACTTCGCTGCCGACACCAACGTCGTCGACGTGTTCATCGGCTACCTGCGCCGCAAGCTGGAGGCCAACGGCGGCCCCAGGTTGCTGCACACCGTTCGAGGAGTCGGGTTCGTACTGCGAATGCAGTAACCGGATCGAAGCAAGGCCATGAACATCCTGTCGCGGATCTTCGCCCGTACGCCCTCACTGCGGACCCGGGTGGTGGT
The DNA here is from genome assembly GCA_035472875.1 of Mycobacterium sp. Taxonomy (GTDB): domain Bacteria; phylum Actinomycetota; class Actinomycetes; order Mycobacteriales; family Mycobacteriaceae; genus Mycobacterium. The sequence continues at coordinate 4,714 of DATIOT010000373.1, read as the reverse complement.
CGCGACGGCCATCGGTGCCGCGATTCCGGTGCTGATCGTCGGCGCGGTGGTCTGGGTCGGGATCACCAACGACCGCAAGGAACGGCTGGACCGCCGCCTCGACGAGGCCGCGGGTTTCGCGATCCCTTTCCTGCCGCGCGGCCTTGACGAAATCCCGCGCTCGCCCAACGACCGTGACGCCATCATGACGATCCGCCGCGGCGACCTGGTGACGTCGAATTCCGATGTCACGTTGCCCAATCTGAACGTCGACTACGCCGACACCTACGTCAACGGGGTGCGCTACCGAGTGCGAACGGTGGAGATTCCTGGGCCGGAGTTGACCTCGCTCGCCGTCGGCGCTACGTACGACGCCACCATCGCCGAGACCAACAACCTGCACCGGCGGGTGATGCTGATCTGCGGTTTCGCCATCGGCGCTGCGGCAGTGTTCGCCTGGCTGCTGGCGGCGTTCGCGGTGCGCCCGTTCAAGCAGCTCGCCCAGCAGACCCGGTCGATCGACGCGGGAGACGAGGCGCCGCAGGTCGAAGTGCACGGTGCCAGCGAAGCCGTCGAGATCGCCGAGGCGATGAGGGGCATGTTGCAGCGCATCTGGAATGAGCAGATCCGGACCAAGGATGCGCTCGCGTCGGCGCGCGACTTTGCGGCCGTGTCCTCCCATGAGCTGCGTACTCCGCTGACCGCCATGCGCACCAACCTCGAGGTGCTGTCCACCCTGGATCTGCCCGACGACCAACGCAAGGAAGTGCTCAACGACGTCATCCGCACCCAGTCGCGGATAGAGGCCACCCTGAGCGCCCTAGAGCGGTTGGCCCAGGGCGAACTGTCGACATCGGACGATCACGTGCCGGTCGACATTACGGACCTGCTGGACCGCGCCGCCCACGACGCGACCCGGATCTACCCAGACCTCGATGTCTCGCTGGTGCCGTCGCCGACCTGCATCATCGTGGGGTTGCCGGCCGGGTTGCGCCTCGCGGTCGACAACGCGATCGCCAACGCCGTCAAACATGGCGGCGCCACCAAGGTCCAGCTTTCGGCGGTCAGCTCGCGAGCCGGGGTGGAGATCGCCGTTGACGACAACGGCAGTGGAGTGCCCGAAGCTGAGCGCCAAGTGGTGTTCGAGCGGTTCTCCCGCGGGTCGACTGCCTCGCATTCCGGGTCGGGCCTGGGGTTGGCGTTGGTAGCGCAGCAGGCCCACCTGCACGGCGGAACGGCTTGGCTGGAAGACAGCCCGCTGGGCGGCGCGCAGCTACTGCTGCATATCCCTGGCCCGAGCTAGCCGCTTCCCGGCCTCTTGCGCCAAGGCGTGAAGAGGGCCCGCGGAGCGGACTTCTCGTCGTCGAACCAGACTTGGGCGACGGTTGAGTCGGATGTCGCGTCGTCGGGAGTAGTAAAGCCTGGTATCCGAACGGCCCTTCACCAGCCATCCCGCCGGTCCGCCGCCATCGGGGGTGGCGCGAGCGGAGCCCGGCCCGTACGGCGCGTGTGGCACGGTCGGAATGTTTGTCGTCGGCGACTCCGTGGCGACGGGGATCTTCGTCGTGGGCGGCTCGAACTTCGCCGACCCACTCGCTGACGCCCCAACCGACACTTGACGTTCTACGGGGCGAATCGTCAGCGCGATGGTCAACACCAACCCCGTCAAAAAAGACAGCGCGAATAGCCACCAGTGCAGGTGGTTCACCAGTCCGCGCCTATCTTTTTGCTCACCACATCGGCGGCGTTATCTTCGTCACTGGTGCGATTGACCGATCGAGCGATCAGCCAGGCAACCGCCGACCCCGCCACGAATGCAAGCAGGTACCACAACCACTGGATCACGAAATCCATGCTGGATTCTCCTTAGCTGACGACGATTTCGACGCGGCGATTCTTGGCGCGGACCTCGGCCATGTCGTTGGTGGCGACCGGGTTGACCGAATCAGATCCTCGACGACCAGCTGATTGCTGGCCACGCCATGGGCAGTAAGGAAGTTGGCGACCGTCTGCGGCTCGCTGGGCGCTCAAGGCGGAATCAGCCCGTTAACTGCAAGGCTGTCAACGACATTCAGATTCGACCGGGTGTGCTTTGCTTCGTTTCCGACCGTGTTGTTCTGATCCTGCGAGGGGGCAGTGTCCGCCATGGTGACGGTGTCCCCGTTGACCGTGAGATTGAAATCGGTAATCGACGCGCTGTCCTTGAAAATCGGTCCAGCGTTTGAGAAATCGAGCGCGTGGACGTCGGGGTTGATGTGGATTTGGTCAATGATGTTGACGTCCGCAGGCAGTGAGCCTTTGAGCGCCCTCATCAACGCCGATTTAGCGGAGTCATCGGGAAAGTCGCCGTTGAGCGTAATGTTGTTGCCATTGCGGGTAATTGAAAGCGGCGCCAAGGACAACTTAGGAGCACCAGACTTGCTCGATGGTGCCAATGTTGGCAGCGCGCCAGTCACCACATTGGCGGAGCGGGGTCGTTCGAATGCACCATGGCCGATTGCCGCTATCAGCAACGGAATAACCACCAGACCAATCAGCCATGGCAGGCCAAGCGTCCGCCGGTTAAACCCAGGAGCGCGCCGCGAGTCGGTGGTTGCGGCCGCTTGACCGACACGCGCCCCTATACCCACTATCGCCCCTCCCTCGGTTCGCTAAATCGTGACTCGTCCGTCCTGCAGCGATATGCAGCCTACCCAGTCGACACCGCGGCACCACTCGTCTCGGGCACACTAGAACGATGGGTAACGGGAAGAAACCAACCGACAGCGACGCCCTGGCACACATTCGCAACCTGGTCGCCGAAGAAAAGAACCTGCGCGCACAGCTGCAGCACCGGGACATTACCGAGTCCGAGGAGCACGCACGCCTGCGCCAGGTGGAGATCGAACTCGACCAGTGCTGGGACCTGCTGCGGCAGCGTCGGGCACTGCGCGAGACCGGTGGCGACCCACGGGAGGCGGCCGTGCGTCCCCCCGGCCAAGTCGAGGGATATCTCGGGTAGAAAACCCCTGAGCATGCCAAGCGACGGCACGCGAGATTTCGATGTTGTCGTGGTTGGCGGCGGCCACAATAGCCTGGTCGCGGCCGGCTACCTGGCCCGGGCGGGCCTGCGGGTGCGGTTGCTGGAGCGGCTGGGACATATCGGCGGAGCCGCGGTGTCGGCGCAGGCCTTCGATGGTGTCGAGGTCCGTGTGTCGCGGTACTCGTACCTGGTCAGCTTGCTGCCCTCACGCATCGTCGACGACCTGGGCGCTGCGGTGCAGTTGGCCCGGCGGCAATTTTCGTCGTATACCCCGCACCCGGCTATGGGTGGGCGCTCTGGCCTGCTCATCGGGTCGCACGGCGGCGACGTCCGCGACACGTTCGCAGCGATCGGCGCCACCGGTGATGAGCGCGGTTTCGCGGCGTTCTACCGGCGCTGCCGGCTGGTGACCGAGCGGCTCTGGCCGACGCTGATCGAACCGCTACGCACCCGCGAGCAGGCCCGCCGGCACGTCCTGGGCGGCGGCGATCCCGATGCGCCGGCCGCGTGGCGGGCCATCGTCGATTAGCCGATCGGATATGCCATCGCCGACGCGGTGCGCAACGACCTGGTTCGCGGCATGATCGCCACCGACGCACTGATCGGCACCTTCGCCCGTATCGACGAGTCCTCACTGACCCAGAACATCTGCTTCCTGTTTCACGTGCTCGGCGGGGGCACCGGAGACTGGAACGTCCCCATCGGCGGGATGGGTTCGGTGACCGCGGCTCTGGCCGCGGCAGCCGTCGGCCACGGTGCCGAAATCACTACCGGCGCAGATGTTTACGCTGTCGAACCAAATGGACGGGTGCCTTATCGCTGCGGCGAGGAAGAGCACAACATCGGAGGCCGGTTCGTTCTGGCCGGCGTCACACCGACGGTGTTGGCCGGCCTGCTCGGCGAACAGCCGGCGCCACTGGCGCAGGGTGCGCAGGTCAAGGTGAACATGGTGCTGGGGCGGCTGCCGCGCTTGCGCGACGACAGCGTCACGGCCGAACAAGCATTCGCCGGAACCTTCCACGTCAATGAGACGTGGACTCAGCTGGATACGGCTTATTCGCGGGCGGCCGCCGGGCAGCTACCGAATCCGTTGCCGTGCGAGGCCTACTGCCATTCGCTGACCGACCCCAGCATCCTGTCAGCCGGGTTGCGTGCCTCGGGCGCTCACACGATGACGGTGTTCGGTCTGCACACCCCGCACTCGCTGTTCGACGGCACCTACTCCGGCGCACTGCGTGACCGGCTGACCGATTCGGTGTTGGCGTCGCTGAATTCCGTTCTGGCGGAACCGATTCAGGACGTGTTGATGAGTGACGCAGATGGCCGGCCGTGCATAGAGACGACGACCACCCTGGATTTGCAGCGCAAACTGGGGATGACCGCGGGCAACATCTTTCACGGCGGCTTGTCCTGGCCGTTCGCCGACGACGACCCGCTGGACACCCCGGCGCGCCAATGGGGGGTCGCCACCGACCACGATCACATCATGGTGTGCGGGTCAGGCGCCCGTCGCGGCGGAGCGGTGTCGGGCATCGGCGGTCACAACGCCGCGATGGCGGTGCTGGCTTCTCTGTGATTACGGCTTTGGCTGTGCCGCTGGTGAATCCGCGTCCTACCGTGCGTCGATCGCGACGTAGTCACGTTCGGTGTAGCCGGTGTAGATCTGGCGAGGACGGCCGATCTTGCTATCCCCCTCGTCGTGCATCTCACGCC
>DATIOT010000372.1:0-8724 GCA_035472875.1 Mycobacterium sp. | reverse complement strand
GCGGCGACGGTCGCGACGCTGCTGTTCTGGTGCTGTTCTCGGGTCCGGAGTCCGGCCAGGCCGACGGCGGCGTCCCCGACGACGCCGATCTGTTGCTGACCGTGCGGGCCTCAACACTGCGCCACCACGCGGGCCAGGCGGCATTCCCCGGCGGCGCATCCGAGCCCACCGACGACGGTCCGGTGGCCACCGCCCTGCGTGAAGCGAATGAAGAAACCGGCATCGACGTCCGCAGGCTGCGTCCACTGGCCACAATGGAGCGGACATTCATCGCGCCGTCACGGTTCCACGTCGTCCCAGTGCTGGCCTACTCGCCGGATCCAGGGTCGGTGGCCGTAGTCGACGAGACTGAAACGGCGATCGTGTCGCGGGTTCCGGTGCGCGCCTTCATCAATCCGGACAACCGGCTGATGGTGTACCGCGGCAACCTCGGCCGCCGTTGGGCCGGGCCGGCGTTTCTGTTGAACCAGATGCTGGTATGGGGATTCACTGGCCAGGTGATTTCTGCGGTGCTCGACGTCGCCGGCTGGGCCCGGCCCTGGGATACCACCGACATCCGCGAGTTGGATGAGGCGATGGTGCTGGTCGGCGACGAGGATAGGTCGCGATGAATTCGATGACGCCTTCGCAGTGGCTGGATGTCGCCGTCCTGGCGGTCGCCTTCATCGCAGCCATCTCGGGTTGGCGTTCGGGCGCGTTGGGCTCCGTGTTGTCGTTTGTCGGTGTGCTGCTCGGTGCCATAGCGGGCGTGCTGCTGGCGCCCCACATCGTCAGCCAGATCGCTGCGCCCCGCGCCAAACTGTTCACTGCGCTTTTCCTGATCCTCGCACTGGTCGTCGTTGGTGAGGTCGCCGGTGTGGTACTCGGACGGGCCGTTCGCGGCGCGATCCGCAGCCGCACAATCCGCTCGATCGACTCGGCCATTGGAGTGGGGGTCCAGCTCGTTGTGGTGCTGACCGCGGCCTGGCTGCTGGCGACGCCGCTGACACAGTCGAAAGACCAGCCCGAGCTGGCTGCCGCGGTCCGGGGTTCGCGGGTGCTCGCTAAGGTCAATGACGTCGCGCCGCCCTGGCTCAAGACGGTGCCCCATCGGCTCTCGGCGCTGCTGAACACCTCTGGCCTGCCCGCGGTGCTGGAGCCGTTCAGTCGCACCCCGGTGATTCCTGTCGCTTCACCAGACCCGGCTCTGGCCAACAATCCGGTGGTGCAGGCCACTGCCCCAAGCGTCGTCAAGGTGCGCAGCCTGGCACCCGGCTGCCAGAAGGTGTTGGAGGGCAGTGCATTCGTGATATCGCCCGATCGGGTGATGACCAACGCGCACGTGGTGGCCGGGTCCAACAGCGTCCAGGTGTACACCAGTGGCAACCCGTTGGACGCCACCGTGGTGTCCTATGACCCGTCAGTCGACATCGCTATTCTCTCCGTCCCGAACTTGCCGTCGTCGCCACTGGCCTTCGCCGAAACCCCTGCGAAGACCGGCGAGAGTGTGGTGGTGCTGGGCTATCCTGGTGGCGGCAGCTTCACTGCGACCCCGGCGAGGATTCGCGAGAACATCAAACTCAGCGGTCCCGACATCTACCGGGACCCGACGCCGGTTACCCGCGACGTGTACACCATCAGAGCCAATGTGGAGCAAGGTAATTCGGGCGGACCGCTGATCGACCTGAACGGTCACGTGCTCGGTGTGGTGTTCGGCGCGGCGGTCGACGACCCCGAAACCGGTTTTGTGCTGACGGCCGACGAGGTGGCCGGTCAGCTTGCCAAGATCGGCGACACTCAACAGGTGGCCACCGGGTCGTGCGTCAGCTGACTCGAGGCGCGTGCACTTGCTCGAAAAACCTCATCAGGTGTCTGTTGATTTCCTCGGGCGCCTCTTCGTGGCTGAAATGTCCTGCGCCGGCAATGGATATGTAGCGCCCTTGTGGCGCGTAGCGCTGGCTGTGGTCGACAGGGTCAGCCAGCACGTAAGGATCGGCGTCGCCGCGTAGGTGTAGCAGCGGCATACCGAGCTGCTGGGACATCGATCTCATGAATCGCCGACCTTCGCCGCGCAGCTGGCTGCGCACCGCCCAGCGGTGGTACTCAAGTGCGCAGTGCGCCGCGCCGGGAATCTGAATCGCTATCCGCAGATAACCGATGGCTTGCGAGAAGTCTTCGGAAGCAACCCATTTGGCACAGCTGCGGCTACGGACAAGGCGCTCGATCTCCGCCCCGTTGTCCCGGGTCAGTAGGCGCTCCGGCCAGATCGGCACCTGGTACCGCAGCAACGTCGGCAGCAGTGCGTAACCCTGGTCGCGACGCGTCAGCGTGGATCGTCGCAACGCGGCCGGGTGCGGAGAGCTGATCAGCGCGATGGCGCGCACCAGCCGCGAATGCAGCAGTGCGGTGGTCCAGCAGGCCAGTCCGCCGTCGGCGTGGCCGACCAGCGTCGCCGACGAATGCCCAAGCGCGCGAATGAGTCCGGCCATGTCGCCGGCGAGCGTCCAGCCGTCGTAGCCGCGGGGCGGCTTGTCACTGCCGCCATAGCCGCGCAGGTCAACCGCGACCACTCGCGCACCGGTGAGTCCGCGCAGCTGATGACGCCAGGACCACCAGAACGACGCGAAACCGTGCAGCAGGATCACCAGTGGCCGCGCCGTGGCCGGCGTGGTCGCCTCCGGGCCGGCTGGCAGTGCCTCGACGACATGGAATCGGATGCCGTTGGCGTGCACGTCTAAATGGCGCCACGGCCCGTCGATGCGTGTCACCGACGGATCTGGTGCTGACATCTACCAACCTGAGGGATCCGCGGGTGGGGTGTCGCGACTGCTTTCCGCGCCGGTGAGCTTGCGTGGCCCGGCCTTGTCGTGGCCCGGGGTGAGTGCGGTGCGTGTCTCCTTGACCGACTCGATGGTCTGCCGCGGTCCCCGAATCCGGCGGACCTTCAGGAAACCCAGCAGCCCCAGTACAGCCCCGACCACGACCATGATCGCGAACATGATCAGGAAGGCCGCCCAGCGCCACAGCCAGGTGTCCAGCAGCTCGGCGACGAAGAAGAAGAAAAAGAACGTGGAGTAGAAGAGGACCACCAGCGCGGCGATGAAGTAGACGCTGCCGGTTAGGCCCTTCTTGACGTCACGGGTGATCTCGGCCCGGGCCAGTTCGACTTCCGCGCGCACCAGCGTGGAAACCTGAGTTGTGGCGTCTTTGATCAGATCACCGATCGACGGCTCAGCAGGCCCGGCATGCGGGTCGGCCAACGGAATCGTGGTCAGGGTGCTGGGCACACCGTTCTTGCGATCGACTTTGCTCACAGACGGTCCTCTCGGTTCGCTGTCGTCGCGGTTTATGTTGCCATGCGGTGCAGGGCCAGACGAGGCCAGCCGACGACCGCGAAGGCCTGACAATGAACTGGCCTGACTATTTGACGGCCGCAGCTATTGCACAGCAAGAGAGGCGGCGCGGCGATCATTTAGACTGGCGCAGCTGTTCTCGGGCATTCGACCAGCTGACGGGAGTCTCGTGGTGCAGACGGCACATCGGTGCTTTGTGGCGGCGATGTTGGCCGTGCTCCTGGCCCCGATGGGTCTGCCCGCCGGCATCGCGGCTGCCGACGACAGGGTCCCGCTCGGTGGCGGTGCGGGCATCGTCGTCAACGGGGACACGATGTGCACCCTGACCACCATCGGCACCGATGCCGCTGGTGAGCTGATCGGCTTCACCTCCGCGCACTGCGGGGGCCCAGGCGCGCAGGTCGCCGCCGAGGCCGTGGAGGGCAGAGGCGTGCTGGGAACGATGGTCGCCGGCAACGACAATCTCGACTACGCGGTGATCAAATTCGATCCGGCCAAGGTGGCGCCGGTGGCCATCTACAACGGCTTTGTAATCAACGGCGTCGGCCCGGATCCGGCCTTCGGACAGATCGCCTGCAAACAAGGCCGCACGACCGGCAATTCGTGCGGCGTCACCTGGGGCATGGGTCAGACTCCGGGCACCATCGTGATGCAGGTCTGTGGCAGACCCGGTGACTCCGGAGCGCCGGTGACCGTCGACAATCTGCTGGTCGGGATGATCCACGGCGCCTTCAGCGATAACCTGCCCAGCTGCATCATCAAATACATCCCGCTGCACACGCCGGCGGTGGTGATGTCGTTCAACTCGGTCTTGGCCGACATCAACGCCAAGAATCGGTCCGGCACGGGATTCGTCCCGGTACCGGCCTGAGTCGGCTCAGGCTACTTGGCAGCCCTGATCGCGTCGAACACGCCGGGATCGAGCAGCGTCGAAGTGTCACCCAGCTCGCGGTTTTCGGCGACGTCGCGAAGGAGCCTGCGCATGATTTTGCCGCTGCGCGTCTTGGGCAGCTCAGGCACGACATGGATCTCGCGTGGCCGGGCGATGGGCGAGATCTCCTGGGCCACCTGGTCGCGCAACTCATCGATGGTCCCCTCGTGCGCGTCGGAGCTGGCGCATAAGACGACGAACGCGCAAATGGCCTGACCGGTGGTGTCGTCGGTAACACCGACCACCGCGGCCTCGGCGACACCGGAGTGACCGACCAGCGCCGACTCCACCTCGGCGGTGGAGATCCGGTGCCCGGACACGTTCATCACGTCGTCGATGCGGCCCAGCACCCAGATCGCCCCGTCGGGATCGAAGCGGGCGCCATCCCCGGCGAAGTAGAACCCTCTGTCGGCGAATTTGGCCCAGTAGGTGTCCCGGTACCGCTCGGGGTCACCCCAGATGCCACGCAGCATCGAGGGCCACGGCTGGTCCAACACCAGGTACCCGGTGACGTTCTTGGCATTGTCGGTGTCAGGCCGCAGCGGATCGCCATGGTCGTCGACGATCTTGGCTGAGATCCCCGGCAGCGGTGTCATCGCCGAACCGGGTTTGGCCGCAGCGACTCCCGGCAACGGCGAGATCATCGCCGAACCGGTCTCGGTCTGCCACCAGGTGTCCACCACCGGGAGACTGCCCGTGCCGAAGACCTCGCGGTACCAGCGCCAAGCCTCGGGATTGATCGGTTCGCCGACTGATCCCAGTAGCCGCAAGCTGGACAGGTTATGGGCGTCGGGGATCTCACGGCCCCACTTCATGAACGTCCTGATCAGGGTGGGCGCAGTGTAATAGATTGTGACACCGTACTTTTCGATGATCTGGAAATGCCGATTCCAGTCGGGGCTATCGGGTGTGCCCTCGTAGAGAACCTCGGTGATGCCGTTGGCCAGCGGACCGTAGACGCCATAGGTGTGCCCGGTGACCCAGCCGATATCGGCGGTGCACCAGAACACGTCGCTTTCCGGTTTGACGTCGAAAATGGCGTGGTGCGTGTATGAGGCCTGGGTCAAATAGCCACCACTGGTGTGCACGATGCCCTTGGGCTTGCCGGTGGTACCCGAGGTATACAGCAGAAATAGCGGATGCTCGGCGTCGAACGGCTCAGCGGTGTGTTCGGGCGATGCGGAGTCGACGACGTCGTGCCACCACACGTCGCGGTTGTCGTTCCAGGACACGTCAATTCCGGTGCGCCGCGCCACCAGAACTTTCTCGACAGAGCTCTCGCCGTCTGGCCCCGGTGCAACCGCCTCGTCGGCCGCGTCCTTCAGCGGTGCCGGCTTGCCGCGGCGGAACTGCCCGTCGGTGGTGATCAGCAGCTTGGCTTGGGCGTCGGCGATCCGGGCTCGCAGTGCCTTGGCGGTGAAACCGCCGAATACCACGCTGTGCATGACGCCCAGCCGCGCACAGGCCAGCATGGCGATCACGGCTTCAGGGATCAACGGCATGTAGATGGCGACTCGGTCGCCGGCGACCAGGCCCAGGCCGGTCAGCGCGTTGGCGGCTTTGCACACCTCGGTCTTCAGATCGGAGTAGGTCAGGCTGCGGCTATCGCCGACGGGATCGCCCACCCAGTGGATGGCGACCCGATCCCCGTGGCCGGCTTCGACGTGGCGGTCCACACAGTTGTAGGCGACGTTGAGCTTGCCGTCGACGAACCACTTGGCGAACGGTGCGTCCGACCAGTCCAGCACCTCGCTGAACGGCGCCGCCCAGGACAGCCTGTTGGCCTGCTTGGCCCAGAAAGCCAGCCGGTCTTGCTCGGCTTCGTGGTACAGGTCCTCGCGGGCGTTGGCCTGCTCGGCGAACTGCGCCGGCGGCGGATACGAGGACGGGCCCTCGGTATGGGTGGCGGTCACTGGCTTCTCTCCTACTGTCGAGGCTCCAATAATTTCAGCCGTCTGGTGGGCCGATCGCGGTTTCGGCTCGTCAACCGTCTGTGAGCCTAGCTCTGCGAGTTGAATTGGCGCGCTCCAATCTGGTGTCATCGCATGCCCGCATACCGGATAATCACCGCTATGCCGGGACGGCATTGGCGGCGCGCCCGCCGACTAGGCCGCAGCTTTGCTGCCGCCGCATCAATTTGCGCGGCCGCTACCATGCTGGCGGCACCGGCATGGGCCGAACCGCCGGCTGAGAGTAGCGACCAGCCGACGCCGTGCTGGGCGGAGCAGATCGCGGTGAGTGCCTCCCCGACGCAAGGTGCCGTGGGCCACCGCGCGCTGACCCTGATATTCAGCCTTGCCGGCGGAGCAGAGCCGTGCACGCTGACCGGCTATCCCGGGGTCGACTCGGGCGCCGGGGGACCGGCCATTCATGCCGTGCCAACGCTGCGTGGTTACCTGGGCGGCTTGCCGGCCTCTGTTGATGTTCCGCCGTCCGTCACCCTGTCGATACCGACACAGGCGCAGGCCATCGTGGAGGGCATCGCCGTCGACGGCAGCGGCAATCCGTGCCCCAGCTACACCGATCTGCGCGTCAACCCTCCCGACACCACCATGGTGTTCACCGTGCCGGCCTCCATCGACGCCTGCGAACTACAGGTGCACCCCCTCACCCCCGGTCAATAAGGACGCCAGTCATTGCACGGTCGGCGCGGCCACACGCTTTAGGGTCGCTGTCATGGGTCGTCGGATGCGGGCCGCGGTGGCTGTCATTGCCGCCGGAATGCTGGCGGTCGCGTTGCTGGCCGGCTGCGGAGGCGGCGTCCTGAGCCCCGATCTGGTGCTGGTCAACGGTGGGGAGCCGCCGAACCCGTTGATTCCGACCGGCACCAACGACAGCCTTGGCGGGCGGATCCTCGATCGGCTGTTCGCCGGCTTGGTGTCCTATGATGCCGCCGGTAAACCGTCGCCGGAGGTGGCAGAGTCGATCGAGACCACCGACAACGTCAACTACCGGATCACCCTCAAACCGGGCTGGAAGTTCACTGACGGCTCGCCGGTGACGGCCCACTCGTTTGTCGACGCGTGGAACTACGGGGCCCTGAGCACCAATGCCCAACTGCAGCAGGAATTTTTCAGCCCGATCGACGGATTCGACGGTGTTGCCGGCGCACCGGGCGACGGAACGCCGACCACCATGTCCGGGTTGCGGGTGGTCAACGATCTGGAATTCACCGTGCGACTCAAGGCGCCGACCGTCGACTTCACCCTGCGGCTGGGCCATACCCCGTTCTATCCATTGCCGGGCGTGGCTTTTCGGGACATGGCGGCGTTCGGCCGCAACCCGGTCGGCAACGGCCCCTACCAGCTGGACAATGGTTCTCAGGGCCCCGGGGGCCAGGCCTGGGAACACAACGTCAAGATCGACTTGAAACCCAACCGCGGCTACCACGGCAACCGGAAACCCCACAACAAAGGCCTGAGGTTCGAGTTCTACGCCAATCTGGACACCGCCTATGCCGACCTGCTGTCCGGCAATCTCGATGTCCTGGACACGATTCCGTCGAGCGCGTTGACGATCTACAAGCGCGACCTGGGCGGCAACGCCGCCAGCGGGCCCGTCGCGGTCAGCCAGTCGCTCGACACGCCGTTGCGGCTATCGCATTTCGGCGGTGAGGAGGGGCGGCTGCGCCGGTTGGCGTTGTCGGCGGCCATCAACCGTTCGCAGATCTGTCAGCACATCTTCAACGGGACCCGCAGCCCAGCACGTGATTTCACCGCCCGATCACTGCCGGGTTTCGACCCGAACATCCCGGGCAACGAGGCATTGGACTTCAACCGCGAACGGGCCCGGCAACTCTGGGCGCAGGCCAACGCGATCTCACCGTGGAGCGGGCGGTACGCCATCGCCTACAACGCCGATAGCGGCCATCAGGAGTGGGTGGACGCGGTGGCCAACAGCATCAAGAACGTGCTGGGAATCGATGCCGTAGGCGCGCCGCAACCCACCTTCGCGGGGTTCCGCACCCAGATCACCAACCGCACCATCGACACCGCGTTCCGTGCCGGCTGGATCGGCGACTATCCGTCGATGATCGAGTTCCTCGCCCCGTTGTACGCCACCGGCGCGGGCTCCAACGACGTCGGATACTCCAGCCGGGAGTTCGACGTCGCGCTGGCGGCCGCCGAGGCCGCGCCCAGCCTGCATGAGGCGGACTTGCTGGCAAACGTCGCACAGCGAATCCTGTTGCACGACATGCCTGCTGTGCCGCTGTGGTACTACATCGCGGTGGTCGGGTGGTCGTCGGCGGTGCGCGGCGTCACGGTCACCTGGAACGGGCTGCCCGACTACGAAAACATCGTCAAGGCCTGAAATGGGTTGGTACATTGCGCGCCGGATCGCCGTGATGGTGCCGGTTTTCCTCGGCGCCACCCTGCTGATCTATGGCATGGTCTTCCTGCTACCGGGCGACCCGTTGGCCGCGTTGGCGGGGGACCGGCCTTTGACTCCCGCGGTGGCCGC
>DATIOT010000371.1:0-5051 GCA_035472875.1 Mycobacterium sp. | reverse complement strand
GGCCGAGATGATGTTGGAGTTGTCGCCGGATGACACCGCGGCGAATGCGTCGGCCTCCTCGATGCCCGCCCTCAGCAGTACATCCCGGTCGAATCCCTGGCCCAGCACTCGCTCACCGGCGAACTCCGGGCTCAGCCTGTTGAAGGCGGCGCTGTCGCGGTCGATGACCGCGACGTCGTGCCCGATCCGGGACAGGCCGTCGGCCAGCGAGGAGCCCACCCGGCCGCAGCCCATCACAACCACCCGCACTTGAGGTCCTCTCGGCTGGGTCCTGCATGTGTTACTCAATCGGCAACCTAGGTTGGCCAGCCGATTTCGCTGCCGACCATTCTCGCCTAGGGAACGCTACCGGCAAACCGGGGTGGGCTTACCCTTGGCTCTCGTGTCCAAACTTTCAACAGCCGCGCGCCGGTTGCTGATCGGTCGGCCGTTTCGCAGCGACCGACTGAGTCACACGCTACTGCCCAAGCGGATCGCCTTGCCGGTGTTCGCCTCCGATGCGCTGTCCTCGGTGGCGTATGCACCGGAGGAGATCTTCCTGATGCTCTCGGTGGCCGGTGTGACCGCGTACGCGCTGACGCCGTGGATCGGCCTTGCGGTGGCCGCGGTCATGTTGGTTGTGGTGGCCAGCTACCGGCAGAACGTGCATGCCTACCCGTCGGGCGGCGGCGACTACGAGGTGGTCACCACCAATCTCGGCGACAACGCCGGCCTCACGGTGGCCAGTGCCCTGATGGTGGATTACGTTCTCACCGTTGCTGTTTCGACGGCGTCGGCGATGTCGAACATCGGATCCGCTATCCCGATCGTGGCCGAAAACAAGGTGTGGTTCTGCGTGGCCGCCATCCTGTTGGTGATGGCGTTGAACCTGCGTGGAGTCCGCGAGTCCGGCGTGGCGTTCGCCATCCCGACCTACGCGTTCATCATCGGAGTTGCCGGCATGATCGGCTGGGGTTTGTTCCGGATCTTCGTGCTGGGTAATCCGCTGCGGGCCGAATCCGCCGGTTTCCAGATGCATGCCGCGCACGGCCCGGTCGTCGGTTTCGCGCTGGCGTTCTTGGTAGCCCGTTCGTTCTCCTCGGGGTGCGCGGCGCTGACCGGTGTCGAGGCCATCAGCAACGGGGTGCCGGCGTTTGAGAAGCCCAAGTCGCGCAACGCGGCGACGACCCTGCTGATGCTGGGTGCGATCGCGGTGAGCCTGCTGATGGGCATCATCGTGCTGGCCAAGAAGATCGGGGTTCAGCTCGTCGAGGATCCCGCGACTCAACTGTCCGGCGCCCCGCCAAACTATTACCAGAAGACACTGGTCACCCAGCTGGCAGAAACGGTGTTCGGCAGCTTCCACATCGGTTTCTTGCTGATCGCCACGGTGACCGCACTCATCCTGGTGCTGGCGGCCAATACCGCTTTCAACGGGTTCCCGGTGCTCGGTTCCGTGCTGGCGCAGCACAGCTACCTGCCCCGCCAACTGCACACCCGCGGAGACAGACTGGCGTTCTCCAACGGAATCGGGTTTCTGTCGGCGGCCGCCCTGCTGGCGATCATTGCGTTCCGTGCCGAGCTCACCGCGCTGATCCAGCTGTACATCGTCGGCGTGTTCATATCGTTCACGCTGAGCCAAATCGGCATGGTCCGGCACTGGACCCGATTGCTGCGTACCGAGACCGATCCGTCGGTGCGGCGCAAGATGATGCGCTCCCGGGTGGTCAACACGATCGGGTTGCTGTCCACCGGCGCGGTGTTGTTGGTTGTGCTGGTCACCAAATTTCTCGCCGGGGCGTGGATTGCCGTCGTCGCCATGGGTTTGTTGTTCTTGATGATGAAGATGATCCGGCGCCATTACGACGGCGTCACCCGGGAATTGGCCGAGCAGGCGGCCGCCCAGGGTGAGGTGGTGTTGCCCAGCCGCAATCACGCTGTGGTGCTGGTGTCCAAGTTGCATCTGCCGACACTGCGGGCGCTGGCCTATGCGCGCGCAACCCGTCCCGATGCGCTCGAGGCCGTGACGGTCAGTGTCGACGATGCGGAAACCCGTGAGCTGGTGCACGAGTGGGAGGACAGCGATATCAGCGTGCCGCTCAAGGTCATCGCCTCGCCGTACCGTGAGATCACCCGCCCGGTACTCGATTACATCAAACGGGTCAGCAAAGAGTCTCCGCGCACGGTGGTGACGGTGTTCCTTCCGGAGTATGTGGTGGGCCGTTGGTGGGAGCAGTTGCTGCACAACCAGAGCGCGCTGCGGCTGAAAGGCCGGTTGCTATTCATGCCCGGCGTGATGGTGACTTCTGTTCCCTGGCAATTGAATTCGTCGGAGCGACTCAAGACGCTGCAGCCGCACGCTGCTCCCGGCGACGCCCGTCGCGGAATCTTCGATTGAGCACCGAGGCGCCGGTGTCACCGGCTAGTGGGCTACTGACGGTGGTCACGGGCGCCCCCGCCAACGGCGGCAGCTGCGTGGCTCACCACGAAGGCCGGGTCGTGTTCGTCCGCTACGCGTTACCCGGCGAACGGGTGCGGGTGCGGGTCACCGCGGATCGCGGCTCTTATTGGCACGCAGAGGTTGTCGAGGTGATTGATCCGTCGGCCGATCGGACCGCGTCCCTGTGCCCGATCGCCGAGGTGAACGGTGCCGGGTGTTGCGATCTGGCATTTGCGGTCCCGGAGGCCGCCCGGACGCTCAAAGCGCACGTCGTGGCCAATCAGCTGGAACGACTGGGCGGACACCGATGGAGTGGCGAGGCTGAACCGCTCTCGGATTGGGGCCCAACCGGTTGGCGCACCCGGGTCCGGCTCGACGTGGGCGCAGAGGGTCGCCCCGGTTTTCACCGCTACCACAGCGACGAGCTGGTGACCGACCTGCGCTGCGCGCAGCTGCCTGCCGGAATGCTGGAGGGACTGACTGAGGCTTGTTCTGAGCCCGACTTAACGCCGACCGCACAACTGCAGGTGGCCGTCGACGACGACGGCGAGCGCCATGTGGTGCGCACCCTGCGGCAGGGCAAACGGACTGCGACCAAGGTGGTGGAGGGACGCTACGAGGCTGTGCAGCGAGTGGGCAAGCGCAGCTGGCGGGTGCCGGTCACAGCCTTTTGGCAGGCGCACCGGGACGCGGCGGTGGTCTACAGCAATCTGGTCGCCGACTGGGCACAGCCCGATGCCGGCATGACCGTCTGGGATCTCTACGGCGGTGCGGGCGTTTTCGCCGCGGCGCTCGGCGACGGGGTGGGGGAGTCTGGACGGGTGCTGACCGTCGACACGTCGCGCGCGGCGACGCGGGCCGCTCGGGCCGCGCTGGCTGATCTGCCACAGGTGGACGTCATCACCGATTCGGTGCGCCGCGCGCTGGCGGTGCAACGATCGAGCGCCGATGTCGCGGTGCTGGATCCGCCGCGCTCGGGTGCCGGGCGCGATGTCATCGACCTATTGGCCGCCGCCGGGGTCCGGCGGGTGGTGCACATCGGCTGCGAGGCAGCATCTTTCGCACGCGATATCGGCCTCTACCTCGGTCATGGTTACGACGTCGAGAAGATCAAGGTGTTCGATGCGTTCCCGCTGACTCATCACACCGAATGCGTTGCGCTGCTGACCCGTTAGGACGATTTGCCCTCAGCTCCACACGAAGTACCGCAACCACAGGTAGATCGCGGATAGCCCAATCGAGATCACGGTGACGACGGCGCCTTTGCGGGTGAATTCCCAAAAGGAGATGGGACTGTCGGCGCGTTTCGCGATTCCCAGGATGACCACGTTGGCGCTGGCCCCGACCGCGGTGAGGTTTCCGCCGAGGTCGGTGCCCAGGGCAAGAGCCCACCACAGTACCTGCGGATGGACAGGGCCCACCATTGATGGGAGCAATTGTCCGACGATCGGTGCCATGGTCGCGGCGTACGGAACATTATTGATGATGCCGCTGAACACGAACGACACCAAGAGGATCAACATCGTCGTCAACAACGCGTGCCCGCCGGTCGCTTCGGTGGCCAACCGCGCCAGCTGGTTGACTACGCCGGTCTTCACCAGAGCGCCCACCATGACGAACAAGCCGATGAAGAACAGCAGCGTGTCCCATTCGACGCTGGACAGATAATCGGAGTGCTGCAGTCCGGAAATCACGATGAGAATGCCGGCGCCCAGCAGCGCCACGATGGACGGTTCCATGTGCAGCGCCGAGTGGGCGACGAACCCGATGAGGACCGCCACCAGCACAACACCGCATTTGATGAGCAGCCGGGGATCGCGG
The DNA here is from genome assembly GCA_035472875.1 of Mycobacterium sp. Classification (GTDB taxonomy): domain Bacteria; phylum Actinomycetota; class Actinomycetes; order Mycobacteriales; family Mycobacteriaceae; genus Mycobacterium. The sequence continues at coordinate 811 of DATIOT010000371.1, read as the reverse complement.
ATGGCCTCGCGCTCTTCCAGCGACATGACGTCGGCGACTCGCTCGGGGTCGACGTCGAACGCGCCCGGAAACAGGCGCGGTAACAATGCGACGAAGACGCCCATGATGATGATCACTATCGGGGCAAGGTGGATCAGAAAGTCGTTGAAGCTAAGGCCCGCCCGGCTGGCGATGATGATGCTGGGCGGGTCGCCGATCAACGTCGCCGTGCCACCGATGTTCGATGCGAACGCCTCGGCCATCAGAAACGGTGCCGGACCGATCGCCAGCCGGTCACACACCAGCAGCGTGACCGGGGCGATCAGCAACACCGTGGTGACGTTGTCCAACAGGGCCGAAGCGAACGCGGTGACCAGCACCAGCAGGATCATGATGCGCAGCGGGGAGCCGTGGGCGCGCTTGGCAGCCCAGATCGCGATGTATTCGAAGACACCGGTCTGCCGCAACACGCTGACGATGATCATCATGCCCAGCAGCAAAAAGATGACGTCCCAAGCGATTCCGGTGTCGCGGGAGTAGAACACGTCATCGGAATGGATCACCGGCAAGGCGACCATGATCGCTGCGCCCGCCAGCGCCACCAATGTCTTGTTGACCCGATCGCCGGCGATCAGCGCGTAGGCGACCACGAACACGACGACCGCGACGACGCTCATCGGTTTTCCAGTGCGATCAAGGTTTCAGTATCAGTGCTTCAGTGCCGCCGCCAGTAAACGCGATGCGGTGATCACGCCGAATAACGTGCCGTCCTTCACTACTGCGATCAGTGGGCTTCGCAAGCGCGCCATCACGGCGGCCACCTCGATGATGG
>DATIOT010000370.1:0-3039 GCA_035472875.1 Mycobacterium sp. | reverse complement strand
TCGGGTTGTGAATGCCTCCGACCGGCCGATTGCGTACCTCGGGTCACCCGGTGGCCGCGTGCGTGTCGCTGTCGTCTTTGGCGGCCGCAGCAACGAGCACGCCATCTCGTGTGTGTCCGCGGGCAGCATTTTGCGCAACCTCGACCCGCAGCGGTTCGACGTGGTCGCGATAGGCAGCACCCCCGAAGGTTCGTGGGTGCTCACCGACGGGAACCCGGATGCGCTGGCGATCACGAACCGGCAGCTTCCTGAGGTGACCTCCAAATCGGGCACCGAGCTGGCCCTACCGGCCGATCCGCGGCGCAGCGGCCAATTGGTGTCACTTCCGCCCGGTGCCGGTGAAGTATTGGCGTCGGTCGACGTGGTGTTTCCGGTGCTGCACGGCCCGTATGGCGAGGACGGCACCATCCAGGGACTGCTCGAACTCGCCGGTGTGCCCTACGTCGGCGCCGGCGTGCTGGCCAGTGCCGTCGGTATGGACAAGGAATTCAGCAAGAAGCTACTTGCCGCCGAGGGACTTCCGATCGGCCCGCACGCGGTGCTGCGACCCTCGCGGGCGGCGCTGCGTCCCGAGGAGTGCAAGCGGCTGGGTTTGCCGGTGTTCGTCAAACCCGCACGGGGCGGTTCGTCGATCGGCGTCAGCCGGGTGTCGAGTTGGGACCAGCTGCCCGCCGCGGTCGCGAGTGCTCGCCGGCATGATCCGAAAGTGATCGTCGAGGCCGCGATCAACGGTCGTGAGCTGGAGTGCGGTGTGCTCGAAATGCCGGACGGCACAGTGGAAGCCAGTACATTGGGGGAGATCCGGGTGGCCGGGGTTCGGGGACGCGAGGACTCGTTCTACGACTTCGCGACCAAATACCTCGACGAAGCAGCCGAATTGGACGTGCCCGCGAAGGTCGACGACGAGATCGCCGACGCGGTGCGCCAATTGGCGATCCGGGCGTTCAAGGCCGTTGACTGCCAGGGCCTGGCCCGAGTCGATTTCTTCCTCACCGACGACGGACCGATAATCAACGAAATCAACACGATGCCGGGATTCACCACGATCTCGATGTACCCGAGGATGTGGGCGGCCAGCGGCGTCGACTATCCGACCTTGCTGGCGACCATGGTGGAGACGGCATTGGCCCGGGGCGTGGGTCTGCGCTAACGGGCGGGCGCGGGGTCGATGGGCACCGCCGCGATGGTGTGGTCGATCACCTCGGATAGCTGCTGGATCGGGGTCGGCCCCGATCCCGAAGGCAGCGTCAACGCCACATACACCGGACGATCCACCGTGTACCAGGTGGACCTGCCCGCGTCACCGGCGGATTGCTGTTCGGCCACCACCTCAAACCACTGCACCCGATTAACGATCTGGATCGGAGACCCCACCACAAAGCCGGCCGGGCGGTCGAGTCCGCAGCGCAACACCACTGGTTGGCTGTCGGGCCCGGCCCGCCAGGCGGTCGCGCCTTGCGGAGCCGGTTGCGCGACGGGCGCGCGTTGATAATCCCCCAGCCGCTGCGGCAGCGCGTCCGTCAATGCCCGGCATGCGGCACTGGCGGCCTGCGGCGCCGGGACGGCGGGGATGGCAACTGGTTGCGGCGGCGCCTCACGGGTTGCCGCGATGGCCAGGATTACGCCGATCGCCGCGATCGCCAGCGCGACCGCGACGATCATCGCGGCCCGCGGTGGTCCGCCCAAGTCGGTATCCGAACCGGTCACTACCGCCCGCGCACCTCCTGTCTCATACACTGGCGCCGTCCGCTCGCGCGGGCTGGGAACTAACTTACCGCGGGTCGGGCCCGACTTGCGGTCCTCTTAAGGCCGGGACGCGCCGGAGGAGGTGGTGTGTGCGCGACGACGCATCGGGACAGTCCCTGACGCTGCAGCAGCTCGGTGAGTTCGCCGTAATCGGGCGAGCGGTGGGTGGCCGCCGACAGCCTGCTGCGGTCGTGCTTGGGCCCGGCGACGACGCGGCGGTGGTGTCCGCCGGCGACGGCCGCACCGTGGTATCCACTGACATGCTCGTGCAGGATCGACACTTCCGGCTGGACTGGTCAACGCCGCACGACATCGGCCGCAAGGCGATCGCCCAGAACGCCGCAGACATCGAGGCGATGGGCGCGCGGGCGACGGCGTTCGTGGTCGGCTTCGGGGCACCCGGTGACACCCGGGCGTCGGACGTGGACGCGCTCGTCGACGGCATGTGGGACGAGGCGGGGCGGATCGGCGCGGGCATCGTCGGCGGCGATCTCGTCAGCTGCCCCCAGTGGGTGTTGTCAGTGACCGTGCTGGGTGACTTGAACGGCCGCGCGCCGGTGTTGCGGTCTGGGGCCAAAGCTGGCTCGGTACTGGCCGTCGCCGGTGACCTGGGGCGCTCTGCTGCTGGGTATTCCTTGTGGGACAATGGGATTGACGGATTCGACGAATTGCGGCGTCGCCATTTGGTGCCCGAGCCGCCGTATGGCGGGGGAGCGGCGGCCGCGGCCGCGGACGCGCAGGCGATGATCGATGTGTCCGACGGTTTGGTCGCCGACCTGCGGCACGTCGCCGAGGCATCCGGGGTGGGTATCGATCTGTCCACCGCGGCGCTAGCCGCAGATCACGACGCGCTGACCGCCGCCGCCGCCGCGGTGCACGCCGACCCATGGGCGTGGGTGCTGGGCGGCGGCGAAGACCACGCCCTGGTGGCCTGTTTCGCCGGCCCGCCGCCGGGCGGGTGGCGCGTCATCGGCCGGGTGGTCGACGGGCCGGCCCGCGTGCTTGTTGACGGCACGCAGTGGCGTGGATACGAGGGCTGGCAGTCCTTTGCGGGTTAGGGTGGCGCGGTGACCGTCTATGCGATCGCCCAGCTGAGATTCACCGACCGGGCGGCCTACGACAGGTACCAGGCGAGGTTCATGGAGGTCTTCCGTCGTCATCCGGGAACGCTGCTGGCCGCCGACGAGTCGCCCCAGGTCGTTGAGGGGCAGTGGGATCGCGAAAAGGTGGTGCTGATGTCATTTCCCGATGAGGCGGCGTTCAACGGTTGGGCGCGATCGCCTGAGTACCAGG
>DATIOT010000369.1:0-2104 GCA_035472875.1 Mycobacterium sp. | reverse complement strand
AGGCGAAATCAAGTTGTCCGATCCGCCGCCGGGAATGGCACCTGGGCGGGCGAAAAACTTGACCGGCCTGCCCCCGGCCTATATCGCGGTCGCCGGTCATGATCCGCTGCGCGACGACGGCATAAGGTACGGCGAGTTGCTGGCTGCCGCCGGTGTACCCGTAGAGGTGCACAACGCCGAAACGTTGGTGCACGGCTACCTCGGCTACACCGGTGTGGTGCCCGCCGCCACCGCCGGGCTGGATCGGGGGCTCGCGGCGTTGCGGAATGCGCTGCACCGGTAGATGCGGGGCGTACGGTGTACCAATGATTGAGCCGACCATCGCCCAACCAGGCATCGATCCGACGTTCCAAACGTTGCTCGACGCATACCCGATGACCTTCAACGCGTCCGACGGTGTTGAGGTCGCGCGCTCGAGGCTCAAGCAGCTGAAGGTACCCGCGGAACTGCTTCCGGACCTGCGGATCGAAGAGCTGACGATCGATCACGGCGGGCTCACCGACATTCCCGTTCGGATCTACTGGCCGCCCGATGCCGATACGCCGTTGCCTGTCGTCGTCTTCTATCACGGCGGCGGGTTCGCGCTGGGCGATCTGGACACCCACGACCCGGTCGCCCGCGCGCACGCCGTCGGCGCAGAAGCCATCGTGGTGTCCGTCGGCTACCGGCTCGCTCCGGAGCATCCGTTCCCGGCCGGCGTCAACGACTGCTGGGCCGCGTTGCAATGGGTCGGCGAGCACGCCGCCGAACTGGGCGGTGACCCGGACCGGATGGCCGTCGCCGGTGACTCCGCGGGCGCCAATCTTGCTGCGGTCATGGCGCACCTAGCCCGCGACAATGGCGGGCCTGCACTGACGTTCCAGCTGCTGTGGTACCCGGTCGTTACTGCCGACCTGTCACTGCCGTCGTTTACCGAGAACGCCGACGCACCGATTCTGGACCGCGAAGTCATCGACGCCTTCCTCATGTGGTACCTGCCCGAGCTCGACATCAGCGACCCCATCGCGTTGCCCATCACCCTTGCCCCAGCCAACGCCGCCGATTTATCCGGTTTGCCGCCCGCGTATATCGGGACCGCGGAACACGATCCGCTGCGCGATGACGGGGCCCGCTACGCCGAGCTGCTCAATGCCGCGGGTGTGCCAGCCGAGCTGAGCAACGAGCCGACCCTGGTGCACGGCTATGCCAGCTTTGCCCTGGTGGTACCCGCCGCCGCTGAGGCCACCAACCGCGGGTTGGTGGCGCTGAACAAGGCGCTGCACCCGTAACATCCACCACGATCCGCGCTGGTGGCCCCACCCGGAAACCTTCGATCCCAATCGTTTTTGCCCGCCGGATAAAGACCGTCCGAGGTCGGCATATCTGCCGTTCGGCGGTGGTCGGCATCTGTATCGGGCAAAGCTTCGCCCTGATGGAGATGGTGCTCACGGCAGCAATCATGAGTCAGCGCTTCACCTTTGACCTCGCGTCCGACTACCCTGTGGAATTCGAGGCAACGCTGACCCTACGGCCCAAGAACGGGGTGCACGTGATCGGAAGCAAGCGCACATGATCCTTACCCCCGACTACCACACACTGATCGTCGGCGCCGGGTTCTCCGGCATCGGTGCCGCGATCAAGCTCGATAAGGCGGGACTCTCCAATTACCTGCTGGTCGAAGCGGGCGACGGAGTCGGCGGCACCTGGCATTGGAACACCTATCCCGGCATCGCCGTGGACATTCCGTCGTTTTCCTATCAGTTCTCCTTTGAGCAGAGCCCACACTGGTCGCGAACCTACGCACCGGGCCACGAGCTGAAGGCCTACGCCGAACACTGCGTCGACAAATACGGCATCCGGTCGCGGATCCGGTTCAACACCAAGGTGCTGGCCGCCGAGTTCGACGACGAACACCACGTGTGGCGGGTGCACACAGACCCAGGTGGCGAGGTCACCACCAGATTCCTGATCAGCGCCAGCGGCGTGCTCACCGTGCCGAACCTGCCCGACATCGACGGTGTGGACTCCTTCGCCGGCATCACCATGCATACCGCGCGGTGGGATCACACCCAGGACCTGATGGGCAAGCGCGTCGCCATCATCGGCACCGGCGCCTCGGCCGTGC
>DATIOT010000368.1:0-2549 GCA_035472875.1 Mycobacterium sp. | reverse complement strand
GACGCGCACCGAGACCAACACTGACGCGTTGTCGGTGACCGAGTCGATGCCCTCCAGGGCGGCCCCGTTGATGACGGCTTCCGATGTGGCGTTAGTGGCGCGGAACAGGCCCTTGAGGTTGTCGACGGCATTGTTGGCGCTGAGCATGCCGCGCAGTGGCCCGCTGGTGCTGTTATAGAACCGGTTGACGCTTTCGTCGATGCTGTCCTGCCTGTAGCTGAACATGTTGACAACCATCTGCGTCGCGGTGTCGACGAAGCGCTGATTGCGCGCCTGCGTGGCCTCGGCATCCCGGTGCTGGCCGACCAGCGATACCAGACAGACAGTCAAGCCGGCGATCGCCACCAACGCGGCGGCCAGCGAGGTCCAGCCGACCAGGACCCGGTGAGCGGGCCGCCGCGGCGGCGGCTTGACGGGCTTCAGGGTCTTGACGGACTTAACGGACCCCGACGATTTCGCCGTCCGCTTCGGCTGAGCCGGGACGTCGACCTGAACCGTTGCGGCACCGCTGTCCGACTCGCTCTTTGCAGGCCCGGCCGCGCGGGCCGCCCGCCGACGAACGCGTTGTGTCGTCGTGTGCTCGTCTGTCACTACATCGGCCTTGGATCAAGCATGAGGTCCAGCCAATTCTCGGCGCTGGAAGCGCCTTTGGCGCCGGCCGCGAAGATACCAGTGCCGCCTGCCGGGTCCCTAAAGGCTCCGGAGTTTTGGTCATAGGTGGTGTAGGCCGGTCCGCTGGCCTGCGGCTGCGGGCCGGGGGCCGGTGCTGGCGCCGCTTCCGGCGCCGGTCCGGTACCCTCCGGCGGTGGCGGCGGCGGCAACCACTTCGGATACGGGACCTGGGGCGGCACCGGGGGGACCCCCGGCGGCATCCACGACGGGTTGAACGGCGGCGGCCCGCTGTCGTTGGGGGGTGGTGGAGCGTACGCCGGCTGGTGGTTCGGCAACGGCCCCGGCCCCGGCACCACACCGGGCGGGGGTGGACCAACGATGGGAGTGCCCGGATCGGGTTCCGCGCCCGGCGGTATATACGGGAACTTGTTGGGCGGCAACACGTTCAGCCCGTTTGTTACCGGGGCGTCGTATGGGACCGGCGGACCGCGCCACGGGTTGCGACCAACCGGCACGTAGCCCTTGGGGTCGCGACATAGCTGAATCGTCGGTGCCCGTTTGCCGGGGAACTCCTGGCAGGGATAGTTTCGGGCGCCGCGCACGGTGCTGGGATCGTTCTGAGCGACCTTGCAGTACAAGTCCTTCGGCACTTCGCGCAACGTCTCGTCGGCCGGCGTGCGCATCAACGGCGGGGGCAGGAAGCCGACAGCGCATGGCGGCGGGTCGTTCAGGTCGAGCTTGAAGTCCAGTTTGGCGCCCTCGTCTTGCGGCGCACCTCCGGCAGCCGTGGTGATCGCGGCGAACAACGCGGGTAAAACCACCAGCAGTGTCTCGATCGACTTGTGGTAGATGACGCCCACCCGGCCCAGGTTGGCCAGGCTGGCAGCCAGCGCCGGAAACGAGGGGCGGATACCGGAGAACGCGGTGCTGGCCTCGTCGGTCGCGCTCGGAGCGGTGGCCAGCGTTGAACGAAGCTGCGGGTCGGCCTGATGAACTTCGGAGGTGAAGCGCGCCAACCCATCAGACAGCGACTTGATGTCGGCGCCCGCACGAATCTGGGCTTGCAGGAACGGACCCGCCTGATCGATCAACTGCGAGACTTGCGGATAGTTGGCGTTGGCCTCGTCCACCAGCAACCGGGCGGATTCGATCAGCCGGGCCAGCTCGGGACCCGAGCCGTTGGCCGCGATGAATGTCTCGTGCAGCAGCTCCCGCAACCGGGTATCGCCGAGGCTATCGACCAGTCTCTCAGCCCGCTTCAGCAACTCGGCGACGTCTTGGCCGATTTGGGTGTTCTTCCGCTCGATCCGAGATCCGTTCTGCAGCTTGGTGGATGCCGGATTAGTCGGCGGCACCAGGTCGATGTACTGCTCACCGACGGCCGACGCACTCTTCACTGTTGCGGTGACGTTCGACGGAAGGGGAGTGCCGCTGTTCAGCCGCATTTCGGCGGTGACCCCATTGGGGTTCAGACCCACCGATTCCACCCGACCGACCGCGACGCCCCGGTAGGTGACGTTGGCGTTCTTGTACAGCCCGCCGCCCGCGACGAAATCGGCTGTCACGGCGTAGGTCCCGATACCAAACGTAGCGGGCAGTCGCAGGTAGAAGATCGCCATAACGGTCAGCGTGACGGCGGTGATCACCGCAAACACGGCCAGCTGGATCTTGGTCAGTCTATCAATCATGTGCGCCGCCCCTCACTGTGACGCCGTACCGGGCGGGATCTTGAACGGGTCGGCCGCCTGTCCGGACAGGTTGGCCAATTCGCCGGTCAAGAAATCGGGCGGGTTGAGGATCTCGTTCATGTGAGCCATGTTCGGGTCGAAATACGCTGTGGTGAAGAACGTTTCCCCAAGGCGCCGCAGCGTGAGGTCGAAGGTGGTGAAGACGTTGAGGTAGTCACCTCGCACGGCCTGCTTGATGCCGAAGTTCGG
>DATIOT010000367.1:0-4875 GCA_035472875.1 Mycobacterium sp. | reverse complement strand
GCGGCCGTCGGTGCCCTCATCACCGTGCTCACCGGCGCACCGATGCTCAGCCGCATCGCTTTTGCCACCGTCACCGGCGCGCTGCTGCTACTGTATGCGCGCTCTGTTGATAGGAGAAGAGCGTTGATGTTTGTCATCAATGGAATCGTCACCACCGGAACAACGTTCGCCGTCACCGCAGTTAGCACCCCCGATCACGGACCATGGATAGCCGCAGTGACGGCGATGCTGGCCGCCGCAGCGATCTACCTGGGTTTCGTCGCTGCCGCGAAGTCGCTCTCACCCGTGCTACGACGAAGCATTGAGCTGCTGGAGTGTCTGGCATTGGTCGCGATGGTGCCCCTGACCTGCTGGATATGCGGCGTCTATGGCACCATTCGTGGCCTGAATCCAACATGGAGTTGATCACCTCGCGCGTCATGCGGCTGCTGGCAGTATCGGCGCTTACGGCGCTGTCCCAGTTCGGAACACCGTCGGCACAGGCGGTTTCGCCACCGAAGATCGACGACAGGTGGCTGCCCAAGCCGGCCTTGCCGGCACCACCGCGGCCGACCGTGCAACGCGAGGTTTGCGCGACGGTGGTGGGGGACTCAGGACCGCGCCCTAACCAGCTTGCAGACCAGGACTTACCACGGGTCTGGCAGCTCACCCGCGGCGCGGGCCAGCGGGTCGCGGTCATCGACACCGGGGTTTCGCGGCACCGGCTGCTGCCGAATGTGGTGGCTGGAGGTGACTATGTGTACACAGGCGACGGTACCCAGGACTGCGACGCACATGGCACCTTGGTAGCCGGAATTATCGCTGCTGCACCGGATCCCAAAGCCGATAGCTTTAGCGGCGTGGCGCCCGACGTCACCTTGATCAGCATCCGCCAGTCCAGTGCCAAGTTCGCTCCGGCCAGCGACCGGTCCAGCACAGGGGTGGGCGACGTCGACACCATGGCGAGAGCCGTCCGGACGGCCGCCGATCTCGGTGCATCGGTGATCAACATTTCGTCGGTTGCCTGCGTTCCGGTCGCGTCGGCGCTCGACGACCGCGCGCTGGGCGCCGCACTGGCCTACGCGGTCGATGTCAAGAATGCCGTCATCGTGGCCGCGGCCGGCAATACCGGCGGCACCGCACAGTGCCCGCCCCAGCGTGCCGACGCCACCTGGGACACCGTCACGGTCGCGGTCAGTCCGGCCTGGTACGACGACTACGTGCTGACCGTCGGTTCGGTGAACGCCGAAGGGGTGCCATCGGCATTCACTCTTGCCGGCCCCTGGGTGGACGTCGCCGCCGCCGGCGAGGCGGTGACTTCGCTCGGTTCAGCGTCGCTGTCCGGCACCAGTTATGCCGCGCCGGTCGTCAGTGGGCTGGCCGCACTCATTCGAGCCCGGTTCCCCACAATGACCGCGCGGCAAGTGATGCAGCGCATCGAGTCGACCGCGCATCACCCGGGCGCCGGATGGGATCCGGTCGTCGGCAACGGCACAATCGACGCCCTGGCAGCGGTCAGCACCGACCCGATTCCGCCCAGTAACACCTCCAAATCAGACCCGGCGCCGGTGCCGATCCCCCCTCCTCTGCCACCGGCGCCGCCTGATCGTAAAGCTCGCAACACCGCCTTGGGCGGCGCGGCGATCTGCCTGGTTGCGTTGGTGGCGGCCCTTGTCGCCGGCGCGGCGAGAGGCCGGTTATGGAGGTCCCGCGACAGTGTCCCGAGCGACTGACGCGTTCTGTCTGCTCAGTTCGGGTCCAGACGGCAAGGCCGCCAACATCGGCCAAGGGGCAGGGATCGCGGCCGCGGGCAGACCGAGGTCGTGAGCCGCGTCGTCGTCGTGAATCGCGAACCGCACCCCGGTGTCGGTGACGAGGTAGCGCGCGCCCGCTCGGCCATTAACCCGCACATAGGCACTTCGCGCGGGCGGCAGATAGACGGCGTCTAGCGCAGGACCATGGCCGTCGGCCTGTGACAAAGTCACCGGCACCTGACCGGCCGGCACCGGCAGGCCGGTGCCGGCCAGGAATGCGACGTCGGAATGCCCGGAAGCCGCAGGCGCCCAAGCCACACACACCGCGGAATCGGCGCTGTCCAAGCCGCCGTCGTTTGGTGCGCGGTCGGGAAAACTCGCCACCGGCAGCGTGTTAACGATCGGCATGGTGCGGATCAGGTCGGGCGCCACCGTCGTGAAGTCGGCGGTGCCCTGCGAGTTGCTGAAACGCAGCAGATCCGCGGCCACCTGGCCAATGCGCTGCACACCGGCGGCCAAAACGACGTAATACTCGTCACCATCGCCACGTGTGATGCGCAGCACACTGCCGACTGGAAATCCGGGCAGCCCGGCCACCTTGGCGCCCCGGTCGCGAATTCGGGGAGCTGTGATCGGCGGGGCCTCCGGGACGGCCTTCAGCAATGACTGCGAGACGATATGCGGCGCGTGGCCCTCCAGCCTCAGTGCACGCAGAACCGCGGCGTCAGCAAGATCTACCACGGCCCGCTGCCCGTTGTAGAGCAGGTAGGCCGGCCAACCAGAGCCGAGAGCGACCAGGATGGCCCGCTCGGGAGCCAGGCGACGGATCGACGAGCCCCCCGTGCGCCCGATGATGATCGTCGTTGCCGCACTGCTGTCCGTGTCGCAGATCGTCCACACCGATTCATCGCCAGACAGCGGCGGGCCGAGAAGTTGCGGCGCACCCGGAATACCCAGCAGCGGACCGCGTTTGGTACGGCCCAATTCGGACTCGCGCACCGGCTGCGGATTGACATCGGTCGCCGCGATCAACCGCGCCGAGGCCAGGTTGAGCACCGGATGCCAGGTATCGCCCACTCGCACATACAGCGCCCCGGATTCTCGACCCATCACAATCCGCGCGTGATCAAACGCGGCCTGTGGCCGCAGCAAAGCCAGAAACGCAGAAGCCGCCACAGCGATGGCCGTCAGTGCACATCCGACCGTCAGCGATACCGTCCGCGCACGCAGGGGTTGGCCGGCCATGCTGGCATCCGTATCCAGCAACGCGCACTCGATGCGACGCAGCAGAAACCGGTAACCGCTGATTTGCAAGCGGGTTGTCGGTTGTCGCGGCAATGAGCGGTCCAAAATCCCCCCGAGAAATTTGTCGAATCTGTATTTTCGCTTCACGTTAAGCCGCAGGTAGAGCGTCCTGCGCAGGTCTATCCACAGGTCGCAGAAGTTTCGCTTTTCCTGAATACGGGTAAAATTTGGGGGTGTTTACTCACCGCATACGTAGCCCTCGGGCGGGCAGCGCGCGGTCAGCAGGTCGCTGGGTCGGCCTGGGCGCTTCCGCACTGGTCACCGCCACCGGCCTGCTGCTGACCCCAAGCCCGGCGCCGGTCGCCTCTGCCGACAACTGCCCGGACGCCGAGGTCGTTTTCGCCCGAGGCACCAACGAGCCACCCGGCATGGGCCGGGTCGGGGATGCGTTCGTCGACTCGCTGCGCCAGCAGACCGGCGGCATGAACATCGCGACGTACGGGGTCAACTACGCCGCCAGCAAGCTGCAGCTGCACGGCGGTGACGGCGCCAACGACGCGATCAATCACGTCAAGAACACGGTTTCGAACTGCCCGAACACCAAGATCGTGTTGGGCGGCTACTCGCAAGGCGCGTCGGTGATCGACATCGTGGCCGGTGTTCCCATCGGCGGCATCAACTTTGGCAGTTCGCTACCGCCGGAGCTCGCGAGCCACGTTGTGGCGGTTGCTACGTTTGGCGACGTGGCTGACCGCGCGGGCGGATCGCTGCCGACCCAGAGCGCGATGTTCGGTTCCAAGGCGATCGATCTGTGCAACCCCAACGACCCGATCTGTCACGCGGGCCCCGGCAACGAGTGGAGCGGACACACGGAGGGCTACGTCCCCGTGTACACCACCCAGGCAGCGGCTTTCGTTGCGTCCAAGCTTTTGGCCGGGACCGGTCAGCAGGTGCCCGGCTATGGGCCACCGCAGACACCTGGGTACGGACCGCAGACACCCGGGTACGGACCGCAGACACCCGGGTACGGCCCGCAGACACCCGGGTACGGACCGCAGACACCCGGGTACGGCCCGCAATCGCCGGGGTACGCGCCGCAGGCGCCTGGGTCTGGCCCGTCGATACACGAACCTGCGCCTACGTCGCCCACGTCGCCTGCGTCGCCTACGCCTGAGCCTGGATTGGTCTCGGCAGTTCACTGACCTAGCCGGTTGGGCCGCTAATATCGGCTCATGAGGCCGAGCCCGGTTGACCCACCGCCACAGGCGAATTCGGCCAAAAGGTCCAATGCCACAAAGCGTTTGCCTGGTCTCGCCGCCGCCGCGTTGCTCGCCGCGGCGTTGATGATTGCCCCGGCGGTGGCCCCTTTTCGGACGGCGGCGCTGATTCCGGCGGCGTCGGCGGCGTGCCCGGGTGCTGAAGTGGTTTTCGCCCCGGGGCCGAGAGGAACCACCCGGCGTCGGTTTTGTCGGCGACGCGTTCGTCAATTCACTGCGCTCCAAGGTGCATATGCCCGTCGGGGCCTACGGGGTCAACTATCCCGCTGACGTCGATCCGGCGAAGGGTGCCAACGATATGAGCGCCCACGTTCAATCCATGGCGAAAAGCTGCCCGAACACCCGCGAGGTGCTCGGCGGCTATTCGCTGCGCGCCGTGGCGGCCGACTTGGTGATCGCGGTGACCAAACCGGGATTCGGGTTCACCAATCCGCTGCCGCCGGATGCGGATCAGCACGTCGCAGCGGTCGCGTTGTTCGGCAACGGCACCCGCCGCATTCTCGGCCCGGTTCCCGATTTCAGCCCCGCCTTCGCCGGTAAGACGATCGAAGAGTGCGCAAGCGGCGACCCGATCTGTTCGGGTGGCGCCGCGGAATGGTCGTCGCACCTGCAGCCCTCGT
>DATIOT010000366.1:0-2384 GCA_035472875.1 Mycobacterium sp. | reverse complement strand
CCCGTTCGCGGCACCGCGCGTCGTCGGCGACCTGTCGGAGGCCGGATCGCGCTCCGAGATGGAGATGAAGGTATTGCTGTGGGCCGTGCAGCGGCTGATCGGCGGTTTGTCGAAGATCGGCGCCGAGCGCGACATCGCGTCGCGGCTACACGTGGTGCTGCCCGGCTCGCCCAACCGCGGAATGTTCGGCGGTGACGGCGCTTACGGCGAAGCCAAGTCGGCGCTAGACGCCCTGGTGAGTCGCTGGCACGCCGAGTCTTCGTGGGCATCGCGGGTCAGCCTGGCCCACGCGCTGATTGGTTGGACCCGCGGCACCGGGCTGATGGGCCACAACGACGCCATCGTCAGCGCCGTCGAGGAGGCCGGTGTCACCACCTACTCCACCGACAAGATGGCGGCAATGCTGCTGAACTTGTGCGATGTGGAGTCCAAGGTGGCCGCGGCAAGTGCGCCGATCAAGGCGGACCTGACCGGCGGGCTGGCCGATGCCGGCCTTGACATGGCTGAGCTGGCCGCCAAAGCGCGCGAGGAGATGTCAGCCGAGGCCGTCGACGACGATGTCGAGACGGAGGGCACCATCGCGGCGCTGCCGTCCCCGCCGCGCGGGTACAGCCCGGCACCCCCTCCGGTATGGGACGACCTCGACGTCGACCCGGCAGATCTGGTGGTGATCGTCGGCGGCGCAGAACTCGGCCCGTACGGTTCCTCGCGCACCCGGTTCGAGATGGAGGTCGACAACGAGCTGTCGGCCGCCGGTGTACTCGAGCTGGCGTGGACCACCGGGTTGATTCGCTGGGAAGACGACCCTCAACCGGGTTGGTACGACACCGAATCCGGCGAGCTGATAGACGAGTCCGAACTGGTCGAGCGCTACCACGACACCGTGGTGGAGCGCTGCGGCATTCGCGAGTTTGTCGACGACGGCGCGATCGACCCTGATCATGCGTCCCCGCTACTGGTGTCGGTGTTCCTGGACAAGGACTTCGCCTTCGTGGTCTCCTCGGAGGCCGACGCCCGCGCCTTCGTCGAGTTCGACCCGGAGCACACGGTGATCCGGCCGGTGCCCGACTCGAGTGACTGGCAGGTCATCCGCAAGGCCGGTACCGAGATCCGGGTGCCGCGAAAGACCAAGCTGTCGCGCGTCGTTGGCGGTCAGGTTCCGACCGGGTTCGACCCGACGGTGTGGGGCATCAGCCAGGACATGGCGAGTTCCATCGACCGGCTTGCGGTGTGGAACATCGTCGCTACCGTTGACGCGTTCCTGAGCGCCGGGTTCAGCCCGGCCGAAGTGATGCGTTATGTGCACCCGAGTTTGGTGGCCAACACCATGGGCACGGGGATGGGTGGTGGTACGTCGATGCAGACGATGTACCACGGCAACCTGCTGGGCCGTAACAAGCCGAACGACATCTTCCAGGAGGTCTTGCCGAATATCGTTGCCGCGCATGTGGTTCAGTCCTACATCGGTAGCTACGGCCCCATGATCCACCCGGTCGCCGCGTGCGCGACGGCCGCGGTCTCGGTCGAGGAGGGCGTCGACAAGATTCGGTTGGGCAAGGCCGAGCTGGTGGTCGCCGGTGGCATAGATGACCTCACGCTGGAGGGCATCATCGGCTTCGGTGACATGTCGGCCACCGCCGACACCGGAATGATGCGCGGTCGGGGCATCCACGACTCGAAGTTCTCCCGGCCCAACGACCGGCGCCGGCTGGGCTTCGTCGAAGCTCAGGGTGGTGGCACCATCCTGCTGGCGCGTGGTGACCTGGCGCTCAAGATGGGGCTGCCGGTGCTTGCCGTGGTGGCCCTCGCGCAGTCGTTCGGCGACGGCGTGCACACCTCGATCCCGGCCCCGGGCCTGGGTGCGCTGGGCGCAGGCCGCGGCGGCAAGAAGTCGCCGCTGGCGCGTGCGCTGGCCAAGCTGGGTGTGGCTGCCGACGACATTGCGGTGATCTCCAAGCACGACACCTCGACGTTGGCCAACGATCCCAACGAGACCGAGCTGCATGAGCGGCTCGCGGACTCGATGGGCCGCTCCGCCGGTGCGCCGCTGTTCGTGGTGAGCCAGAAGAGCCTGACCGGCCACGCCAAGGGCGGCGCCGCGGTATTCCAGATCATGGGCATGTGCCAGATGCTGCGCGACGGCGTGATCCCGCCGAACCGCAGCTTGGACTGCGTCGACGACGAAATGGCCTCCTCGGCCCATTTCGTGTGGCCGCGCGAAACCCTGCGACTGGGCGGAAAGTTCGCGCTCAAGGCCGGCCTGGTGACCAGCCTGGGTTTCGGCCACGTGTCCGGATTGATTGCGCTCGTGCATCCGCAGGCGTTCCTCGCCGCGCTCGATTCCGAGCAACGGGAGTCGTACGTGACGCGCGCGGCGGCTCGGG
>DATIOT010000365.1:0-4613 GCA_035472875.1 Mycobacterium sp. | reverse complement strand
CGCGATGATGCGCCCACCGAGCTGGCCGCCCAGCTGTGGGACCTGCCTGCGTGGGCACAAGCCGGCCGTCGGTTGCTGCACGAGATGGCCGCCGCGTCCGACATTCCCGGTCGGTTTGTGGTGGCCGCGGCGATGGTGCGTCACCTGCTCACCGACCCGGTGCTGCCCGACGAACTGTTACCCGCCGACTGGCCGGGTGCCCGGCTGCGTGCGGCCTACCACGACTTTGCCACTCAGTTGCTCAAACGACGCGAACCAACCCAACTCCTGGAGGCGAGATGAGTGATCAGGTGCGTGTGGAGCGCAATGGCGCGGTGACCACGGTGATCCTCAACCGGCCAGCCGCGCGTAACGCGGTCAACGGGCCGACGGCCACCGCGCTGTACGCGGCGTTCGCGCAATTCGACCGTGACGATTCCGCGTCGGTGGCCGTGTTATGGGGCGACGGCGGAACCTTTTGCGCGGGAGCTGATTTGAAGGCTTTCGGCACGCCGGAGGCCAACGCCGTCCACCGCACCGGTCCCGGCCCCATGGGCCCGTCGCGAATGGTGCTGTCCAAACCGGTGATTGCCGCGGTGAGCGGCTACGCCGTCGCCGGGGGTCTGGAGTTGGCGTTGTGGTGCGATCTGCGGGTGGCCGAGGAGGATGCCGTGTTTGGCGTGTTCTGCCGCCGCTGGGGAGTACCACTCATCGACGGCGGCACCGTGCGGCTACCGCGGCTGATCGGGCACAGCCGGGCAATGGACATGATCCTCACCGGCCGTGGTGTGACGGCGGATGAAGCACTCGCGATCGGGTTGGCCAATCGGGTTGTGCCCAAAGGCCAAGCCCGACAGGCGGCCGAGGAGTTGGCGGCTGAATTGGCCGCCCTGCCCCAGCAGTGCCTGCGATCGGATCGACTATCGGCGCTGCACCAATGGGGGCTGCCCGAGGCCGCGGCGCTCGATCTAGAGTTCGCCAGCATTTCCCGGGTTGCCGGCGAGGCACTGGAGGGAGCCGGCCAGTTCGCCGCGGGCGCCGGCCGGCACGGCGCGCGGGCGACTTAGGCCGGCCGTCCGGAGCCTGCGGTCAGCTCCCTTTGTTGATCGTGTTGGTCGAGCCGGGGTTATCGACCTTGGGCTCACCGTCTTTGTAAGTGATGGTGTTGTTCGTGCCCAGCACGGTGATGCGCTTGTCGACCTTGTCGATGTTGATTTTGTTGTTCATGCCGCCGATGGTTACCGACGAGCAGGTGCCGGTCACGGTCAGCGTGTTGTCGGACCCGATCACATTCAGCGACTTACCGCTGGCACAGTCGAGGGTGGCCGTGGTCCCGAGAGACCCGTAGGTGATCGTGTTCCCGATCTCGACCGAAGCGGTCGTGCTTGCACTTGTCCCTGTGGTCGGCGCGGCTCCCGCGCTCGTCGTCGCGGTTGCGCTGCTCTTCGTCGTCGTGCTGGAGGCTCCGGGCGGGTTGGCTGTCGAACTGCAGCCGGCCAGCATTAAAGCTGCGGCGGCCGGCGCCAGGATGACGGCGGCCAGTCTGGATGAGTGGTCAGTCATGTGGGCGCGCATTGCTTCTCGATTCCCCTCGTTGATCGCGGTGCCTCAGCCGGGTACCTGCTGAAGCCGGTTGGTCATGCCCAGTTCGCGGCCGCGGTCCCAGATGAACGGCGAACCGTTGTGGTAGAACACGGTCTCGTCCCAGCCGTAGACGGTTATGTCGTGCGTGACCGAGTCGGCGATGACGGTGTTGGACGAGCCCATGACCGTCACGGCCCAGCAGTTTCCCTTGGCGTTGACGGTGTTCAGGGTGCCATTGACGATCAGGGTGGCATCGTTGCAGTCCAGCGTTTGCTCGATGCCCTGCCCTATGACGTGGGTGTCGCCGTTCTTGGCGTGTGCGGCCGGCGGTGCCGTGGCGGGTGTGACAGCGACGGTGATGACACAGGTTGCAAGCGACCCGGCGACGGTTGTCCAATTCACCGCGGGCCCCCTTCGCTTCAGCGGGTGATCTGCTCGACTGAGCCTACGTGCTTTTGCCTGCTCGATGGCAGGCTTTTTTCCGTCAGCAACTGCGCCGCCACCCCGCGTTTGTCGGCGTAGTTTCGCGATCCTGTCAACTAGAGTCATTAGTTGACCTGCAAACCAGTCATCGCAATTGAAGGGCGATCGCCATGACAGCTCAGCCGGAACCGCCGTCGGCGGGTGGGCGCCAGCGTGCCGGGAAATCTGCGGCGCGTCCGGCCAAGCTGAGTCGCGACGGCATTGTCGACGGCGCATTGGCGTTCCTGGACAGGGAGGGTTGGGACTCGCTGACCATCAATGCACTGGCGACGCAGCTGGGGACCAAGGGGCCGTCGCTGTACAACCACGTGGACAGCTTGGAGGACCTGCGCCGCGCGGTGCGGATTCGGGTCATCGACGACATCATCACGATGCTGAACCGCGTCGGCGAGGGTCGTGCGCGCGATGACGCGGTGCTGGTCATGGCCGGTGCCTACCGCAGTTACGCCCACCACCACCCCGGCAGGTACTCGGCGTTCACCCGGATGCCGTCGGGCGGTGATGACCCCGAGTACACCG
This sequence comes from Mycobacterium sp., assembly GCA_035472875.1. Taxonomy (GTDB): domain Bacteria; phylum Actinomycetota; class Actinomycetes; order Mycobacteriales; family Mycobacteriaceae; genus Mycobacterium. The sequence continues at coordinate 2,048 of DATIOT010000365.1, read as the reverse complement.
CCGCCACCAGGAACGCGGCCGCACCCGTGATCGCCGTGTTGTCCTCCTACGGTCTCGACGGCGACGAGGCCTTTTACGCGGCGCTCGAATTCTGGTCCGCACTACATGGCTTCGTGTTGCTGGAAATGACCGGCGTCATGGACGACATCGACACGGATGCGGTGTTCTCCGACATGGTGCTCCGGCTGGCGACGGGGTTGGAGCGGCGCACCACACACGACGGTGCTGGGTCCACTTGAAGTCCACCTGAGCCGCTTTGACCTGCCAGACCAGCGGCGGGTATTGTGGTTGCTCGTGCCTGGCGGCTTACGGCGCCTGACGTAAGGAAGTGGATGCCGGGCTAATTCGCATGTCCACGATGCAACGGATTCCTCCGATGCTGAGTGCGTGCGACACGCCCGGCCGCGGGGTACTGCGACGGGGCATAACTGCAGTACAGAGACTTGAAAACCGCTAACAAGACGTCGAATACAGAAAGCCGGTAGATGCCAACCATTCAGCAGCTGGTCCGCAAGGGTCGCCGGGACAAGGTCGCCAAGGTCAAGACCGCGGCCCTGAAGGGCAGCCCGCAGCGCCGTGGCGTGTGCACCCGCGTGTACACCACCACTCCGAAGAAGCCGAACTCGGCGCATCGGAAGGTCGCGCGCGTCAAGCTGACGAGTCAGGTCGAGGTCACGGCATACATCCCCGGCGAGGGCCACAACCTGCAGGAGCACTCGATGGTCCTGGTGCGTGGCGGCCGGGTCAAGGACCTACCCGGTGTGCGGTACAAGATCATCCGCGGTTCGCTCGACACCCAGGGTGTCAAGAACCGCAAGCAGGCTCGCAGCCGATACGGCGCCAAGAAGGAGAAGAGCTGATGCCGCGCAAGGGGCCGGCGCCCAAACGTCCGTTGGTCAACGACCCGGTCTACGGGTCCCAGCTGGTCACCCAGCTGGTGAACAAAGTTCTGCTCAAGGGGAAGAAATCGCTGGCTGAGCGCATTGTTTATGGTGCGCTTGAGCACGCCCGGGACAAGACAGGCACCGATCCCGTCATCACGCTCAAGCGCGCTCTGGACAACGTCAAGCCCGCCCTGGAAGTGCGCAGCCGACGCGTCGGTGGTGCGACCTACCAGGTGCCCGTCGAGGTGCGTCCGGACCGGTCGACCACGCTGGCGCTGCGCTGGCTGGTCAGCTTCTCGCGGCAGCGCCGGGAGAAGACCATGATCGAGCGGCTGGCAAACGAAATCATGGATGCCAGCAATGGCCTCGGAGCTGCCGTCAAGCGACGCGAGGACACTCACAAGATGGCCGAGGCAAACCGCGCCTTTGCGCACTATCGCTGGTGATAGCCGCCGGCGATGGGGCCGGCCGGGCGCAAAACCGACAGCGAATGAATTAAGCAACCGGAAAGAGTGGGAAGACTTCTGTGGCACAGAAGGACGTGCTGACTGACCTGAGCAAGGTCCGCAACTTCGGCATCATGGCGCACATCGATGCCGGCAAGACGACGACCACCGAGCGGATCCTGTACTACACCGGCATCAACTACAAGATCGGTGAGGTCCACGACGGCGCAGCCACCATGGACTGGATGGAGCAGGAGCAGGAACGCGGGATCACCATCACCTCCGCGGCGACCACGACGTTCTGGAAAGACAACCAGCTCAACATCATCGACACGCCTGGGCACGTTGACTTCACCGTCGAGGTGGAGCGCAACCTGCGCGTGCTCGACGGCGCCGTGGCCGTGTTCGACGGCAAAGAAGGTGTCGAACCGCAGTCCGAGCAGGTCTGGCGGCAGGCCGACAAGTACGAGGTCCCGCGAATCTGCTTCGTCAACAAGATGGACAAGATCGGCGCGGACTTCTACTTCTCGGTGCGCACGATGGAGGAGCGGCTCGGGGCCAACGCCGTGCCGATTCAGCTGCCGATCGGCGCCGAGTCCGACTTCCAGGGCGTGGTCGACCTGGTCCAGATGCGGGCGCTGACCTGGCGCGGCGAGGTCCAGAAGGGCGAGGACTACACCGTCGAGGAGATTCCGGCCGGCATGGCCGAACTCGTGGC
>DATIOT010000364.1:0-2627 GCA_035472875.1 Mycobacterium sp. | reverse complement strand
CGCCTGTCGCACGCCGGTGATCAGCGCGGTCGGTCACGAACCCGACAATCCGCTGTGCGATCTGGTCGCCGATCTGCGCGCCGCCACGCCCACCGACGCGGCCAAGAAGGTGGTCCCGGATACCGCCCTAGAGCAGCGGCTGATCGATGATCTGCGCCGGCGCAGCGCGCAGGCACTGCGCAATTGGGTATCCCGCGAACAACATGCGCTGGCCCAGTTACGCAGCCGCCCGGTCCTGGCCGAGCCGCTGACGGCCCTGACGGCGCGCGCCGAAGAGATTCACCGCGCACGCTCGGCGGCTCGCCGCGACATCACCCGGCTGGTCGCCGCCGAGGCCGAGCGCGTGGGTCACCTGGCCGCACGGCTGGCCACGTTGGGCCCGGCTGCCACCTTGGCCCGTGGTTATGCCGTGGTGCAAGCGGTTCCCGCGGGTGGGGCCCCCTCGGAACCGACGCAGGTGCTGCGGTCGGTTCACGACGCTCCGGCCGGGACCAGGCTACGGGTGCGGGTTTCCGACGGCGCCGTAGCCGCGCTTAGCGAAGGACCGACCGATGGTCACTAAGAAAGACGGTGCGGAAGGCGGCGAAGAGACGCAGTCTATTACGCCTATTAGTCAGCTCGGCTACGAAGCGTGCCGGGACGAGTTGGTCGAAGTCGTGCGGCTCCTGGAGCAAGGTGGATTGGACCTCGACGAGTCGCTGAAGCTGTGGGAAAGAGGCGAACAACTCGTAAAAAGGTGCGAAGGACACTTAGCTGGCGCCCGCAAACGAGTGGAGGATGCGCTCGCTGCCGGCCAGCCTGAGGACACCTGAGCACGGCCATACCGCGAAACCAATTTCGGAATTTTTTTCCAAACTGGAACACGTTTCAGTTATGCTTCGCGGCATGGGTGACGCATCACTGACAACCGAACTCGGCCACATCCTGGTCACCGGCGGCTCGGGGTTTGTCGGCGCCAACCTGGTGACCACCTTGCTCGACCGCGGATACCAGGTACGTTCCTTCGACCGCGCCCCGTCGCCGTTACCGCCGCATCCGCAGTTGGAGGTACTGCAGGGTGACATCACCGACGCCGCCGTGTGCGCCGCGGCGGTGGACGGCATCAACACCGTGTTCCACACCGCGGCGATCATTGAGCTGATGGGCGGGGCGTCGGTGACCGACGAATACCGGCAGCGCAGCTTTGCGGTCAACGTCGGCGGTACCGAGAACCTGGTGCACGCCGGGCAGGCAGCCGGGGTGAAGCGGTTCGTCTACACGTCATCCAACAGCGTGGTGATGGGCGGCCAGAACATCGCCGGCGGCGACGAGACCCTCCCCTACACCAACCGGTTCGACGATCTCTACACCGAAACCAAGGTGGTCGCTGAACGATTCGTGTTGTCGCAGAATGGTATTGGCGACATGCTAACCTGCGCGATCCGGCCCAGCGGCATCTGGGGGCGCGGCGATCAGACGATGTTTCGTAAGCTGTTCGAAAGTGTGATCAAGGGCCATGTCAAGGTGCTGGTCGGTCGCAAATCGGCACGACTGGACAACTCCTACGTACACAACCTGATTCACGGTTTCATCCTGGCCGCCGAGCATCTGGTGCCCGGCGGCACCGCTCCGGGTCAGGCCTACTTCATCAACGACGCCGAGCCGATCAACATGTTCGAGTTCGCCCGCCCCGTGGTGGAGGCCTGCGGGCAGCCCTGGCCACGAATGCGAGTCAATGGAGGGGTAGTCCGCGCGGCGATGACGGGGTGGCAGCGGCTGCACTTCCGGTTCGGGATACCCGAGCCGCTGCTCGAGCCGCTGGCAGTCGAGCGGCTGTATCTGGACAACTACTTCTCGATCGCCAAGGCATCCCGCGACCTGGGCTATCAGCCCCGGTACAACACCCGGCAGGCGATGGACGAGTGCCTGTCGTACTACGTGGACCTGTTCGACGAGATGAAGGGCCAGGCAGCCAAAGCCGGCACCGCTGCCAAGCCGACGGTCAGCGGGTCACGCTAGAACCGACGGTGCCGCGAAGCTTCGCGGCATGCTTCGCTTCCTCCCGGGGACCGCGGAGTTTCGCTAGTCCGTGGCCGGCTCGGGCCGAGCCGTTAAGCGCGGCCGAGAGGTATTGCGTCGTATCTGGATGTCTGCTGACCGCTGCTTCGGGGTGTCGGTGTCGGTAGTCACGAGGACGCCGACGGCTTGGCCGGTGTCAGCGTCGACGAACGACAGGGGCGCTGGTCCGTCCCGCAGGTAGGTGTCACCCCACTGCACCAGGGACATGAACACCGGTAACAGCTCCTCACCGGCCTCGGTCAGTCGGTACTCGTCTCGGGCTCGCCTACCCGGCTTCTGATAAGGAACGCGGGCGACGATTTGCGCCGCCTCGAGTTGCTTGAGCGCCCGCGAGACGGCCGGCGCCGACGTTCCGATCCGCTCCATAAAGTCCTCGAAGCGTTTTGTGCCGAAGAACAATTCGCGGATGATCTGGAAGGTGGTTTTAGTGCTGAGCAGCTCGAGCACCTTCGACATCGAACACGCATCGCCGATCGACCACTGCTGCCGGTCTTGCAGCCGCTTCTCGAACTCCATCACCTCTCCTGTGACTAACGCTTGCGTTATCCAGCTATCTGTGCTTACATCTT
>DATIOT010000363.1:0-11385 GCA_035472875.1 Mycobacterium sp. | reverse complement strand
GGATTGTCTGGGGACAGTTCGGCCTTCGACGCCAGGGGCCGCCGGCTGGCGTGGTGCCCGTCGGGCTTCAGCGGTGTGATCGTGGTCAGCGTTCCGTTGGAGTCGAATGCCACGCTGTACCAACGGCTGGGTGACTGGGTGCCGGTGACGGCATTCGCGATCCTTGGCGGTGCTGTCGGCTTTGCGACCTTTCGCTGGCACCGGTTGGCTCGCAGTGACACACTGCGTGGATGAGTAGCAGACGGCTCGCGATGATTTCGCTGGCCGCCGGCATCGTGATGATGGTTGTGGCGGTGGGTGGCTTCATCGTCGCCCTGGTGCTCAACGCATTTTTTCTGGACAAGTACAACGCCTACGGCGAGGTGCCGGTCCCAGGGTCGGGCAGCCTGCACTTGCCGGCCGGCGAAGTCACCATCAGCCTGCACACCGTGGTGATCGGCGGTCCCAACGGCGGCGGCCTGCCGGTCCCGCCGCTCGGGGTCACCATCGCGCCGCCCGACGGGGTGGCGCAACCGGTGGTAACGGAAAGCATCGGCAGCACAACGACGGTCAACAATGACGCGCATGTGCGAGTATGGGTGGCTCAGATTTCCACCGCCGGCAACTACAACATCACGACAGATGGCAAGGTCAACGGATTCATCGACCCGCGACTTGCCTTCGGCCACTCCAGCTCCTACGGCTTTCTGGTGTGGGTGTTCGTTGCCATGTTCGTTGTGGGCCTGGTCGATTCGATCATGTCCGGTATGTGGTTGGCTCGCACCCGGCGCAAGGCGGCAGCAGCCTTCGTGGCGGGGGCACCCTACTATCCGGTAGCAGGGCCGACCGGATCGGTGACGACACCCGAGGCGCCACCCACCTCGGCCTACGAACCCACCGACGAGGGTGTCCGCCTCGAGCGACTCAAAACCCTAGCGGCACTGCGGGATTCCGGGGCATTGACGGAGGAGGAGTTCGAGACCGAGAAGCGCCGGATCCTCAAGGGACACTAGTGGCCCCGGGCCACCCACTCTTCGTAATGGACGATCTCGTCGCCGACGGTGGTGCTGTCGCCATGGCCGGTATGCACGACGGTGTCGCCAGGCAACTTACCCAGTCGCCCTGAGATCGACTGCAAGATCGTCGGGAAGTCGGAGAACGAACGTCCGGTCGCGCCCGGCCCGCCGGAGAACAGGGTGTCGCCGCTGAACACGACGCCCAGCTCGGGGGCATACCAGCACACTGATCCGGGGGAGTGGCCCGGGGTGTGCAGCGCTTGCAACTCGGTGCCGGCGACACTCAACGCGTCCCCATCGGAAACAGTGCGAAAGTCCTTGTCCGGGTGAGTTATCCGCCACAGCACGTCGTCGCCGGGGTGCAGCAGCACTGGTGCGTCGAGCGCCGCGCCGAGCTGTGGAGCCACCGTGACGTGATCGTTGTGGCCGTGGGTGCACACCACCGCAACCACATTGCGGCCACCGACGGCCTCCAGGATCGGTTCGGCGGCGTGGGCGGCGTCGAAAACCACGACGTCGGAGTCGTCGCCGACGATCCAGATGTTGTTGTCGACTTCCCAACTGCCACCGTCGAGTTCGAAGGTTCCGTGGGTCACCACGCGTTCGATGGCAGCCACTACAACACCACCACCGAACGCAGCACCTTGCCCTCGTGCATTTTGTGGAACGCCTCCTCGATGTCGCCGAGCCCGATCCGTTCGGAGACGAACTGCTGCAGCGGAAGCCGACCCTGTAGGTAGAGGTCGATCAGGGTGGGAAAGTCGCGTTCGGGCAGGCAATCGCCGTACCACGACGACTTCAGCGACCCGCCGTGGGAGAAGAAATCGACGAGCGGCATGTCCAGTCGCATATCCGGCGTCGGCACACCCACCAGCACCACGGTTCCGGCGAGATCGCGGGCGTAGAAGGCCTGCTTCCACGTTTCGGGCCGGCCCACGGCGTCGATCACCACGTCGACTCCGAAGCCGTCCGTGAGGTCCTGGATGGTCTTGACGACGTCGAATTCGCGGGCGTTGACGGTGTGGGTAGCACCGAACTTGCGCGCCCAGTCCAGTTTCGTGTTGTCGGTATCTACCGCGATGATTCGCCTGGCGCCGACCAGCGCGGCCCCCGCGATCGCGGCATCGCCCACGCCGCCGCAGCCGATCACCGCGACGGTGTCGTTACGGTCCACCGCGCCGGTATTGATGGCAGCACCCAGCCCCGCCATCACCCCGCAGCCCAGCAGGCCGGCGACCGCCGGGTCAGCCTGAGGATCGACCTTGGTGCATTGACCGGAGTGCACCAGCGTCTTGTCGGCAAACGCCCCGATGCCCAGCGCCGGGGTGAGTTCGGTGCCGTCGGTGAGCGTCATTTTCTGTTCGGCGTTGAAGGTGTCGAAGCAATAAGCGGGCCTGCCGCGTTTGCAGGCCCGGCATTGACCGCACACCGCGCGCCAATTCAGGATCACGAAGTCGCCCGGCTCGACCGCGGTCACGCCCGGCCCGATCGCTTCGACCGTGCCCGCGGCCTCATGGCCGAGCAGGAACGGGTACTCATCGTTGATGCCGCCCTCGCGGTAAGTCAGATCGGTGTGACACACCCCGCAGGCGATGACGTCGACCACGGCCTCACCGGGCCCGGGGTCAGGGACGACGATGTCCACCAGCTCGACGGGTTCGCCCTTCTTGCGTGAAATCACTCCGCGCACTGTCTGACTCATGGCCTACAACCTACTGTCGGGCGCCATACACTCCGCACCCGCCCGTCCACCCATCAGCCTGCGTTACGCGCCGGGCCACGACGCCGGTGTAGCGTCTCCAGAGCGTGACGGCACTCGACAAAAACGCGGACCAAGCAGCCGACAAAGCCACTGAAACTGCCGAAGAATTCACCGGGCGAATGGTTGCGGCCATCGACGGTGCGAGTCTGACAATCCTGCTGAGTATTGGACATCAGACCGGTCTGCTGGACACGATGGCCGGGCTTCCGCCTGCCGCTAGCACGCAGATCGCTGAGGCCGCCGGCCTCAACGAACGCTACGTGCGGGAGTGGCTGGCCGGCATGACCACCGGGCACGTTGTCGACTATGACGCCGCGACCGGCACCTACTCGTTGCCCGGCCACCGCGCGGGCGTGCTGACCCGGGCCGCCGGGCCGGACAACCTGGCCTTGGTGGCTCTGTTCCTTCCGCAGCTCGGTGAGGTCGAGCAGAAAATCATCGGTTGTTTCCGAGAGGGCGGCGGCCTGCCCTATAGCGAATTTCCACGCTTCCACACACTGATGGCCGAAATCAGCGCTGCGGTGTTCGACGCCGCGCTGGTCGACGTCGTGCTGCCGTTGGTCGATGGCCTGCCGGAGCGCCTGCGCTCCGGAGCGCAGGTGGCCGATTTCGGCTGCGGCAGCGGTCATGCGATCAACGTGATGGCGCAGGCGTTTCCGGCGAGCCGGTTCACCGGCATCGACTTTTCCGACGAGGCCATTGCGACCGGCATCCAGGAGGCGACTCGCCTCGGCCTGACGAACGCGACCTTCGAGAGCCACAATCTGCCCGAGCTGGACAAGGTCGAGGCTTACGACGTCATCACCGTGTTCGATGCCATCCATGATCAGGCGCAGCCGGCGCGCGTGTTGGAAAACATCTATCGCGCACTGCGGCCCGGCGGTGTCTTCTTGATGGCCGACATCAAGGCATCGAGCCTGCTCGAGGAGAACGTCGACGTCCCGATGAGCACGTACCTCTACACGACCTCGCTGATGCACTGCATGACGGTGTCGCTGGCGCTCGACGGCGCGGGCCTGGGCGCTGCTTGGGGAACGCAGCTGGCCACCTCGATGCTCGCCGACGCCGGGTTCGACGACGTGCGGGTGGCCGAGATCGAGTCGGACCCGATCAACACCTACTACATCGCCAGGAAGTGACGCGCCCGACCTGATGGCCGCTCTCGACGCTGTCGCCGACTGGCCGGTCTCGGCAGCCGCCGCCGCGGTGATTGGACCTGACGGAGTGCTGGCCACTCATGGCGACACCGGGCGGGTGTTCGCGCTCGCGTCGGTCACCAAACCGTTGGTCGCCCGGGCCGTGCAGATCGCCATCGAGGAAGGGGTCGTCGAGCTGGACACCGCGGCCGGGCCACCCGGCTCCACGGTCCGTCACCTGCTGGCGCATGCGTCGGGTCTCGCGATGGACTCCAATCGCGTCTTGGCCAAGCCCGGCACCCGGCGGATGTACTCCAACTACGGCTTTACCGTGCTGGCCGAGACCGTGGAGCGGGAGTCGGGGATCGAGTTCGGCCGCTACCTGACCGAGGCGGTGTGCGAACCGCTGGGCATGTCCGCCACCCGGCTGGACGGCGGCACCCCGGCCGCCGGGTTCGGGGCGACCTCCACGGTTGCGGATCTGGCGGCGTTCGCCAGTGACTTGCTGCGCCCGGCGACGGTGTCGGTGCAGCTGCATGACGAGGCGGCGACCGTGCAATTTCCCGGCTTGGACGGCGTGCTGCCCGGATATGGCGTGCAGCGGCCCAACGATTGGGGGCTGGGTTTCGAGATCAGGGATTCGAAGTCGCCGCATTGGACGGGTGGGCGCAACTCGGCGCGAACATACGGTCATTTCGGCCAAGCAGGTGGTTTTATCTGGGCAGATCCAGATGCGCAGCTCGCGCTGGTAGCCGTGACAGACCGCGATTTCGGAGAGTGGGCGCTGGACTTGTGGCCTGCGATTTCCGATGCAGTGTTATTCGAGTACTCTGCAGACTAGCGCAACAGGGGCATCACAAGGCACAATAGACACGCACGACACAAAAACATCAGCATTCTGCTCGCGGATCCGCCAGGTCGTTGGGGAAGACGTCCCTCGTGGAACCGAAGGAGCAGGAAATGCGTGCGTCGAATCAATTCGCCGACGTGACGACTGGCGTGGTTTATGTCCATGCCTCGCCCGCGGCGGTATGCCCGCATGTCGAGTGGGCGTTGTCGTCGACCCTGCAATCCAAGGCGAACTTGGTGTGGACGCCGCAGCCGGCGATGCCCGGGCAGCTGCGCGCGGTCACCAACTGGGTTGGGCCGGTGGGCACCGGCGCCCGGTTGGCCAACGCCCTGCGCTCTTGGACGGTGCTGCGGTTCGAGGTCACCGAAGATCCCAGCCCCGGAGTCGACGGCCAGCGATTCAGCCACGCCCCGCAACTGGGCTTGTGGAGCGGCTCGATGAGCGCCAACGGCGACATCATGGTCGGGGAAATGCGGCTGCGGGCGATGATGGCGCAGGGCGCCGACACTCTGGCCGCCGAACTGGATTCGGTGCTGGGAACCGCCTGGGACGAGGCGCTCGACGTGTATCGCGACGGCGGTGACGCCGGTGAACTGACCTGGCTCAGCCGGGGAGTGGGTTAGATAACCTGCGGATTCACCGGGGTCGCAGACACCGGCATATCGACACTGCCCTTACACGCGCCACTGAAGATATCGGTGTGGAGCACGCCAGTCAGGACTCCATTGGGGCCGGGCGTCAACGCCGTTATGGACTTCGCCGGGTCCTGTTCGACGATCCCGCCAACCAGTGGGCAATCCCATTTCCAGCTGGTCACATGTACCCATTGAGACCCGTTCCAGGTGTACTCGACTGACCGCTGCATGTATTGATTTTTGGGTGGTGGTGGGTCATTGACCGTAGCGACGCAGACGCCCGTTGAGCAGCTCGAAGTAAACGAATAGCTGGCTCGCTGCACGTATTCGGGCTGGCGGGCGGCCACGCTGGTGCCGGTCTTCTGGTTGGCGGCGAAGGTCACCAGGTAATGCCCGTTCCACGACGAAGCTTGACCCGCGAAGGCTGCGGGAGAAAGCCATAGTGAGCAGCCCAGCGACGTAGCCGCCAAGGCGAGCAGCGTGGTTTTGCGGTGTGCCGACATCTTTCCTCCTGGGGAGCACGTACCCCAAGATGTCGGATTCGGTGCCCGAGTTGTTACACCGCCGTGATCCTCACCGGGTGGGACGCAGAATCTGCAGTGCGGCCGGAACCGCGGAGATCTCGGCGGGCAGCGGACAGGCGAAGTCGCCGTCGGCGTACATATTGATACCGGGGCACTCGACGTGGATTGATTTGGCGCGTGCCGTGCTGACCTCGTCGAGGTCGACGTGCGTGCCTTTCATCACGGTGGGGAAGAGGCGCACCAGCTTCGTCCGGGATGCCGAATGCGCCATGGTGATGTCGAGCAGACCATCGGTGTGATCAGCATTGGGGCAGATCAGCAGTCCACCGCCATAGCTGCGGGTATTGCCGAAGGCAGCAAGCGTGATGTCGGCGTCGATCTCTTGAGTTCCGTCAAGCACCAACCGGAACGGCAACATCCGCAGCTGCGAGAGCTCGGCGAGCATCGCGATGTAGTAGCGCAGACGCCCGTGCGGCCAGCTCATCCGGTTGGCGCGATCGGTCACCAGGGAATCGAATCCGGTGGCCGCCACCGTGCCGAACCACTTGTCGACACCTTTGTCATCGCGAATCCGGCCCAAGTCAATGGTTTCCGTCCAGCCGTCGGCGACGACGTCCGCTGCGGCCTCGGGATCCTTCGTGGGAATACCGAATTCGCGAGCGTGATCGTTGCCGGTGCCTGCCGGAATGATTGCCAGCGGAATGTCGGTATTCGCTAACACTTGCAGTGCATTGGAGACGACGCCGTCACCGCCGGTGACCATTAGTGCGTCGGTGCCCTTCTCGACGGCCGCGCCGGCGAGGTAACGCGCATCTTCCGCGTCGTCGCCGATGATCTCGACGACCTCGATACCCCGATGCTGCAGACGGGCGATCGCGATTTGCGCTGCGCGTAAAGCCGCGCCATGCCCCGAAACGGGATTGGTCAGCGCAGTCACCTTGCTGATTTCGCGCCGACGCTGTTGCCCCGCGACGGGGTGATCTTCAGTCACGGGAGGGTCACGGAATCAGCTTGCCGGGGTTGAGAATTCCAGCCGGATCCAATGTCGCCTTGACCGCTCGCAGCACTTGCACACCCAGATCGCCCACTTCGTCGCGCATCCAGGACCGGTGGTCGGCGCCGACCGCGTGGTGGTGGGTGATGGTTCCGCCGGTAGCCATGATCGCGTCCGACGCAGCCCTTTTGGCGGCCTGCCACTGCTCGATCGGATTGCCCCGCTGTCCCGCGACGACGGTGAAATACAAGGAAGCGCCGGTGGGGTAGACGTGCGAAATGTGGCACATCACGAGCGCCGGTGTGCCGGTCTCGGCCAGTGCGTTCGTGAGCGCTTCAGTCACTGCGGCCTTGAGCGCGGGAATGTTAGACCAATCGGTGGCGGTCTCGAGAGTCTCGCAGAGCGCCCCCGCGGACAACAGTGAGTCGCGCAGATACGGCGCGCCGAACCGGCCCCGTTCCCAGGCCTGCGCCGGCCCTTCGCCCAGCGACGTGCCGCCCTGGGCTGCAAGTAATGCGCGGGTCTCGGCGTGCCGGCTGTCGACGTGTTCCTTGGTGCCCTCGAACACGGTGATCCCCAAGCATCCGCCGCTGATCTGGCTTTCGCCGATCGCCTCGGTGGTGGCGAGATTGACCCCGGTCTCAGCCTCATCGGAGAGCCGAATGACGGTGGGGCCGGTGGCGTTCTGAGTGACCGCACGCAGGGCCGCGGCCCCGGTCGCGAAATCGGGGAACGACCACGCCTCGTAGCGGACGGCTTCCGGCGCCCGGTGGACGCGCAGCCGTACCTGGGTGATGACGCCGAAGGTGCCCTCCGAGCCGATCAGCAGCTGACGCAGGTCGGGACCCGCGGCCGATTCCGGCCCGCGGCCCAGGTCGAGGGTGCCCATCGGAGTGATCACCCGTAGTCCGCGAACCATGTCGTTGAACCGGCCGTAGCCGGCCGAATCCTGGCCCGACGATCGGGTCGCGGCGAAGCCGCCGATGGTGGCGTATTCAAAGCTTTGTGGGAAATGGCCCAGCGAGAAGCCGTGTTCACCGAGCAGACGCTCGGCGTCTGGACCGGTGACGCCGGCCCCGAAAACGGCCTGACCGGACACCTCGTCGAGGGATATCAGCCGGTCGAAGCGGCGCAAGTCGAGTGACATCACAGCGCCGAAGTCGCCGCGATCGGGATTGAGCCCACCGACGACGTTGGTGCCACCCCCGAACGGGATGACGGCGATGCTGTGCTCGGAGCAGTAGCGCAGGATCGCGGCAACGGCGTCGTCGTCTCCGGGCAGCAAGATGGCATCAGGCGCATCCTGGACCCCGGCGTCCTTCCGTCTCAGCAAGTCGATGGTGGACTTGCCACCGGCGTGCAGCAACCGATCGCGATCAGCGGTGCGGCAGTAACCGGCGCCGACGATGGCGGCCAGAGCGTCCTGATCCGCCTGCGACAACGCGGACGGCCGCAGTTGCACCTGGTCGGGCTCGAGTTCGGCCTCACCCGACTCCTCTAGTCCCACGGCCTGCTTCAGCAACGACCGGATCCCATCGGAAAGTGGTTTGGCCGCGGCGGGATCTCCCCATGCGTTCCATTTCATCGGCGGAAGGAGTTGCTCGAGGTGCGTCATGCGTTACAATATTACACATGCTGTCAACAAGTAACGCAGCTCTGGATACCGGAGACCGGATCCTTGCGGCGGCGGCGAGCTGTGTGGTCGATTTCGGCGTAGACCGGGTGACGCTGGCGGAGATAGCACGGCGCGCGCGGGTAAGCCGGCCGACCGTATACCGTCGCTGGCCGGACACGCGGTCGGTCGTGGCGGCGCTTTTGACCCAGCACATCACCGACGTGATGCGCGATGCGCCGCTACTGGGCGACGACCGGGAATCGCTCGTCCGGCAGATCGTTACGGTGGCCAATCTGTTGCGTCGTGACGAATTGGTCATGTCGGTGATGCATTCGGAGCTGGCGCCGATTTACATCACCGAACGGCTCGGGGCCAGCCAGCAGATGCTAATCTACGCACTTGCCGACCGGTTGCGGGTGGCCCAGCGCCACGGCAGCGTCCGCGCCGGTGACCCGCGGCAGCTGGCCACCATGGTGTTGCTGATCGCCCAGTCGACCATTCAGTCGGAGCAGATCGTTCGGCCGATTCTTGATGCCGACGCGCTGGCCACCGAACTCGCCTACTCGCTGAACGGATACCTGTCCTGATGACCGCAGCTCTCAACGCCGCACGCCGCGCGGCCGACCTGAACGCACTCGCCGACGGCGAGCCGTTGGACGTCATCGTGATCGGTGGAGGCATCACCGGCGCCGGGATCGCCGTGGACGCCGCTTCACGAGGCCTGCGGGTGGCGTTGGTGGAAAAGCATGATCTGGCGTTCGGCACCAGCCGCTGGAGTTCCAAACTGGTCCACGGTGGTCTGCGGTATCTGGCGACCGGCAACGTGGGAATCGCCCGGCGCAGCGCCGTCGAGCGCGGAATCCTGATGGCGCGCAACGCCCCTCACCTCGTGCGCGCGATGCCGCAGCTGGTTCCGTTGCTGCCGTCGATGAATCACACCAAACGAGCGTTGGTCCGCGCCGGTTTCCTCGCCGGCGACGCACTGCGGATGCTTGCCGGTACCTCGTCGTCGACCCTGCCCCGATCGCGCAGAGTTTCAGCGCAGCGAGTGGTGGAGATGGCTCCCACGGTTCGACGTGACGGCCTGGACGGTGGCTTGCTGGCCTACGACGGGCAATTGATCGATGACGCTCGACTGGTCGCCGCGGTCGCGCGCACCGCCGCGCAGCACGGCGCCCGGATCCTGACCTATGTGGCGGCATCCGAGGCCACCGGCACCTCGGTGCGGTTGACCGACCAGCGCACCGGCCAGTCGTTCGATGTGTCGGCCGGTGCGGTCATCAATGCGGCCGGGGTATGGGCGGGTGAGATCGACGGTTCGTTGCGGCTGCGGCCCAGCCGGGGGACCCACCTCGTCTTCGACTCCAGCGCCTTCGGCAATCCGACTGCGGCGCTGACGATTCCGATTCCCGGCGAGCTCAACCGCTTCGTGTTCGCCATGCCCGAGCAGCTGGGTCGCGTCTACCTCGGCCTGACCGACGAACCCGCTCCCGGCCCGATTCCCGACGTGCCAGAACCATCCGCCGAGGAAATCACATTCCTGCTGGACACGGTGAACACCGCAGTGGGGACCGCGCTGCAGACTGCCGATGTCATCGGCGCCTACGCTGGTTTGCGGCCGCTGATCGATACCGGCGAAGGCCGCACCGCCGATGTGTCGCGCGAACACGCCGTCGTCGAATCGGCGTCCGGGGTTATCAGCGTGATAGGCGGCAAGCTGACCGAATACCGTTACATGGCACAAGATGTGCTGGACCGCGCGATCAGCCTGCGACACTTGAACGCCGGGAACTGCAGGACCCGTAATCTGCCGCTGATTGGAGCGCCAGCCAATCCCGGTTGGGCCGCAGGCACGGGCGCCGGGTTGCCGACGTCGCTGGTGGCGCGTTATGGCGCCGAGGCACCCAACGTCATCGCCACCGCAACGTGCGAACGCCCGACCGACCCGGTCGCCGAGGGCATCGACGTGACCCGCGCGGAGTTCGAATACGCGGTGACACATGAGTGCGCGCTGGATGTCGACGACATCCTCGACCGGCGTACCCGGATCGGTCTGGTGCGACGCGATCGCGAGCGGGTTGTGGCCGTGGCGGAGGAGTTTCTCGCTGGAATTGAAATGTGACATAAGCTATCATTTTGGTGTGACTGTCACATTGGCTTCGCGGCGTGTTCCTGTGCTCATCGTCGGCGCCGGCGCCGGCGGGCTGGCCACGTCGGCGTTGCTTGCCAAGCACGGAGTTCGTTCGCTGCTGGTCGAAAAGCGGCGCGAGGTCTTCATTTATCCGAAAGCGCGCAATCTCAGCTTCCGCAGCCTGGAGATCCTGCGTGGCCTGGGCCTGAGCGATGAGGTCCACGCGGTCGCAGATCATGTGTCAGCCATGGCCGTCAAGCCGACGCTGAACAGCGCAGACGAAGAACTGGCTATCAACATCGACGCGATCTTCGCAGGTCTTGACAAGCTCAGTCCCGAGCCGGCGGCGCAGTACTGTCCCCAGAGCAGGCTCGAGCCGATCCTGCTCGCCGAAACTCGCCGACGCGGCAGTGAAGTGCGCTACGGGATGGAGCTCTCCGCGGTCGAGCTGGACGAGGCCGGTGTCACTGCAGTGGCGCATGACCGCGACTCGGGAGAGTCCGAGACCGTCCGCGCCGAGTATCTCGTTGCCGCCGACGGCGTCCACAGCCCGACCCGTAACTCGCTGGGCATCAGCACGTCGGGCTACGGCGCGCTGCCCATCTACGTCGTCTTTGTTTACTTCCGGGCGCCCTGGCAGAGGTTCGTTGCGCACTTGGGCGAAGGGGATGCGGTTCAGGTCAAAAACGCTGACGTGGATGGCATATTCCTCGTGGTCGAAGACGACCTGGGAATGTTCATCA
>DATIOT010000362.1:0-4410 GCA_035472875.1 Mycobacterium sp. | reverse complement strand
TCGGGATCGTCAGTCCGCGCGAACATCACCGGGATGTTGTTGTCTGCGTCGGTCGGCATGATGGCGTCCGGAATCGTGTTCGCGGATAAGCGCGGATCGAGCAGCGCGGCTCTGATGTCCTGGTAGCGGCTCACCACCCAGATCGGATGACCGTGGAACATCGCCCGTCGCAGCCCGGGCTCGTCCCGCCAGTTCGCGAATTCAGCCGGGGGCGCAAGCGGGCAGTGCGCGGCCCGCGGGACGGGGAGCGCAGGAAGATCGACGTCAGAGCGGAATTCGGAAGTTGTTGACATCACCGGCGTTTCCTGTTAAGTGGCAGATAGCTGTCAATTGTACGAGCGTAGAACCCGACCAACTGACAGTCAACCGTCAGTTAGGCTGTGGTGATGACAGCGGTTGAAGACCGGCCGTTGCGAGCGGACGCGGCCCGCAACGTTGAGCGCATTCTGCGCGCAGTGCGGGCGGTGTACGGCGAGCTCGGGCCCGATGCACCCGTTGAAGCCGTCGCCCGCCGCGCGGGAGTCGGTGAAAGGACGCTCTACCGCAGGTTTCCGACTAAGGCCGATCTGGTCCAAGCCGCCCTGGACCAAAGCATTGCCGAGGATCTCACGCCGGCGATTGAGGACGCCCGGCGCGTGGGCGATCCGCTGCGCGGCCTTACCCAATTGATCGAGGCGGCGATAGCCCTTGGCGCCCGCGAACACAACCTGCTGATCGCCGCCCATCGGGCCGGGTCGCTGACCGCCGACATCTCGGACTCGCTGAATCAAGCCCTCCACGAGCTAGTCCGCCGGGGCCAGCAGGCCGGGCTCGTCCGCGCCGACCTGGTCGCCGATGATCTTCCGCGCCTGATCGCGATGCTGTATGGCGTGCTGCCGACGATGGATTCGAACAGTGATGGCTGGAGACGCTACGTTGCGCTGATTCTCGACGCGATATCGATCACTGAGCGACAGCCGCTACCCGCCGGCGCTGCTTTACGTATTTCGGAGCCCAGCAGCTGGCGCGTGTAACCGACGTTAGGCGCTCCGGTCGCTTGCCGGAAGCGGCGGGTTTTCTTCGGGCGCCAGTTCAAGCACATGAATTTCGCCGGTAGCGCCGTCGACCTCGACAAGCGCTCCCGCCGGCAAAGACCTGGTTGCCCCCTGGGCATCCACCACACACGGAAACCCGAACTCGCGCGCCACCACGGCGGCGTGTGACATCGGGCCACCGAGTTCGGTGACCACCGCCGCGGCATAACAGAAGGCGGCGGTGTATCCGACGTCGGTGACCTCCGCGACAAGGATCTCGCCGGGTTGGAGGTCGTCGATGGTCTCCGGCCGCACAATCCGTACCCGGCCGCGTACCCGTCCCCCGCACACACCGACTCCCCGCAGGGTGTCCCCGTTGGTGAGGGCAGGCGGCGGCGTCGTGGACGACTGCCAGCTCCCGCTGAATACGGTCGGCGGAACTACGGTGGCCAGCCTGCGGTGTTCGGCCCGGCGCCGCGCCACCACGCCCGACACGTCCGTCGGGAGTGCATCGAGTTCGTCGACCAATAGGTAGAACACGTCGTCGACGGTGTCGAAGCGTCCGGCGTCGACTAACCTGCGCCCGTATTCGCGCAGCAGACTGCGCAGTACCCAGTTGGCGCGCACCAACTTGTCGCGGCGGACTTCGCGGTCGCGGAGTTGGCGTGCGGCCAGCAGCGCCACCGGCTTGCCTCGCAACGGAATCTGCGGATGCCGGGACTCAGAAATAGGAAGCGCGGGCGGCGCGCTCATGGCCCTGGCCACCATCCGGACCAACAGCTCGGGAATGTCGGCGTAGCTGGTCGACAGCATCTCGAGCTCCGCGGGGCCACGATGCCCGATCAGCTCCAGCTCGGCCAGCACCGCCGAATGAAACTCCGGCGCATCGATGGCCAGCTTGCCAAGGCGCTCTCCCGGTTCGGCAAGCAGACGAACCACGTTCGGGTCGCGCTGCGCGGCAACCACCAAGCGATGCACCGCCTCCACCGATCGCGCACTGACCAGCTCCGGCCCCGCCAGCGGGGCGGTGTCGCGCCCACACAGGCCTCGCAACAACACATTGAACGCGGCGCACAACATGAACGATCCGGAGGCCAGCACCCAACCGTGCACAACATGGTCGCGTGCCAGCAAGATCAGGCTGAGCATCCGGCGATGGTCGAGTCGGGTGACATCGTCACCGACCAGCCGTTCCAGCCGATCGACATCGGCCAGGTACTCGTGGGTGTCGCGGGGCGAACCGGCGCTCAAGCCCACCAGGTTGACGCCGAATACGCCGATGTTACGGACGGTGCGCAATTGCCTTCGGGCGCTGCTGGTTTCGGTGGGTGGACGCTGTTCGCCGAAGATCGGCAGGGACGCCATGCTGGGGCCAAAGTACCCGCTGCTTCTGACAACCGTCGGAGGCTTGACGAACGGCACGGTTTCAGCCATGAAGTGCGCCGTCGTGATCGCCCCATACAGCCGGTGCGCGAACACCGCAACCATCCGCATCGCGATTTCACGCTGGATTATCCCGCCGGGCCGCAGTCGTTCGGCGATGCACACCGCGCTGGCGCGCAGCCCGCGCACCGTCGCCGAGGCGGACGACGGCGAAAACGGACCCGGCAGCGCCTCGGACAAGTTAGTGGCCAAGAAGGTCGGGAAACGCGGGTCGATCGGCGTGTCGAACTCGCCGTTATCTGCTTCCGGGCCAGCCAATCTGGGCACCACTCCGTCGTTGGCCGGTGCGTCGACGGCAGGTAGGTCCTGAATATTGGCCAGCCGCCAGGGCAGCGATATCACCCGCCTACCAAGCGTGACTCGGCCCCGCACCGCCAGTGCGAAATCTTCGACGCATTCCTCGGAGTTCCAAGCCGGCAGGAATCCCCACTCGTCGCGCAGCCGCGAGGTATCCATCAATGGCGCGCTTCGCACGAATTCCAGCTCGGCCAGTGAGCGCACGCGTCCCCGAAGCGAGCCCAGCCCGGAGTCGAGCGGTACGATCGGGCGCCCCAGCATAGCGGCGATCTGACGAAATGTCGGTGCGCCCGCGGCGGCGAGATTGACTGGTCCGCCATCGATTTTCGCGTTCAGAATCGCGTGTTCCCACAGCCGAAGCGCATCGTCGAGGTGGACGACTTGGACGCGACGATCGACAGATCCGTCGGGGAACGCCGGCAACGCCAGCAGTCGGCGCACCCAGTTATCCACACCTCGGCCGACAATGAGCGCCGAGCGGATCGCGACCCATTCGACGCCGGACGCCGCTAGCATCTCTTCGACGCGTGCCTTGTGCAGGCCGTCGGCAGATACCGGTGTCAACGCGTCGTGCTCTGCGTTTGCCGTGTCTCCCCCGCCGTAAACGTGTGCTGACGAAGCGAAAACGATACGCCCGGTTCCGGTCTCGGCCATCGCCTCAAGGACGTTGAGCGTGCCCCCGATATTGACCTGGCGGCTGATCCGGTCGCCGGGGCCGGGGCTCTTTGCCCATGCGCAATGCACAACGACGTCGGAGCCCGCGATCGAACGTGTGACAGCGGCTTTGTCCCGGATATCTGTCGCGACGAAATCAGCTGCACTCGACCAGCTTCGGGGTCGATGACGGGCAATCCCGACAACATCGTGACCCTGGCTGAGCAATCGGGCGGCGAGACCGCGGCCGAGTACGCCACTGGCCCCGGTGACCGCGATTCTCACTGACTGCCCTCGCTCATGCCTACTCGTCGTCGTTCATCAACGCCGCTTTGACCAAGTCGTCGAGGTCCATGTCCGCGATGTCTTTTTCCGTTGTGACTGCGGGTGCTTCCGGCTGGCCGTTGCCGTCGGCTTCATTTGCCAATGCGAGCAACAGTTCCAAGACTCCCGCCTGCCGAAGGCGCCTGACCGGAATCGACCCCACCACGCGCTGGATTTCGGCTTCCCCGGGCGCCGCGGCCGGGGTCTGTTGCTCCGATATGCCGACGAGTTCGCGGTGCATGTAACCGGCCAGCGCAGCGGAGTTCGGGTAGTCGAAGATCAGCGTGGGTGACAGCGCCAGGCCAGTAGCGGATTTGAGCCTGTTGCGCATCTCGACAGCGGTCAGCGAGTCAAAGCCCAACTCCTGGAACGCCCTGTCCGGATCGATGGCCTCGGGGCTGGAGTTGCCCAGCACAGTCGCGATATTGGACCGCACCAAGTCCAGCAGAATCGCGTGTTGCTCGTCCTCGGGCAGCCCTTCGAGACGTTGCAGCAGAGCCGATTTCGATTTCGCGGCGGCCAGCGAGTCGTCGACTTGGCGCCGGGAGGGCGCGTTGATCAAATCGACGAACATCGGCGGGAGTGCCGCCGCATTGGCGCGCAGGGCGGCGGTGTCGATGCGGGCGGGCAGCAGTAACGGTTCGTCGACCACCATCGCGGTGTCGAACAGCTGTAAGGC
>DATIOT010000361.1:0-5639 GCA_035472875.1 Mycobacterium sp. | reverse complement strand
CTGACCTACTCGGCGGCCGCCAAGAGCGAGCGCGGCGACGACGACGCGACCGGCTACGCGGCTGCCGCCAAGGCGTTCGCGTCGGACTCCGCCATGGAGATCACGACCGACGCGGTCCAGCTGCTCGGCGGCTACGGCTATACCCGCGACTACCCGGTCGAGAGGATGCACCGCGACGCGAAGATCTTCACCATTTTCGAGGGCACCAGCGAGATTCAGCGGCTGGTGATTTCGCGGGCGCTGACGGGCCTGCCAATCCGTTAGGCTCCGGTTTGTGGTGGCGCTCGGGCCGCCGCTGTCGGCACGAGACATGATGGCCTCATGACCTCCGAGATCCGTGTCCTCGACAGCGAGGACGACCTCATCGCTGCGGTCAACGTGTTTCGCACCGCCGTGGTCGGGTTCCCGCCCCTGTCGAACCTGCTGCCCGGCCAGATCAGCAAGCTGCTCGAACCCGGCCGTACCGTCGGAGCTTTCGTCGGAGGGCAACTCGTTGGCACCGCTGACGCCGAGGCGAGTGGACTGACACTTCCAGGCGGAGCGATCGTGGGCCACGCCGCCGTGACACGCATCGGGGTGCTGCCGTCGTTCACACGAAAAGGTATCGCCACCGACCTGGTACGCCATCAGCTGCGCGACTTCGCCGCACGGGGTGAGGTGGTCGCCACGTTGCGGGCCTCGGAAGCGACGATCTATGAGCGGTATGGCTACGGGGTTGCGAGTTCATCGCAAACCGTCGAGGTGCACACAGCACAGGCGGCACTGCGTCCCGGTGTTGGCGTCGGCGGTCCGGTGCGGCTGCTCGACACGGCCGAAGCATTTGACGTCCTGCCGCGGATCTATGCGGGGAATCGCCCATGCCGGCCGGGAACCATCGACCGTCCGGAGGTGTGGTGGCAGAGCCTGCGGCTGCGCACCGAATCATCTTCGGGGCCTTTGTATGTCGCGGTGCACGGCGAACCGGGATCCGAGTCGGGTTTCACCCGCTACCGCCCCATCGACACCCAGACGTGGTTCGTCAGCGATCAGCGCACCATCGTGGTCGAGGATTTCTTCGCGCCCACCACGGATGCGTATCTCGGGCTGCTGCGTTTCCTGCTCGGGCTCGATCTCGTTGATCGGATCGTGTTCTGGATGCTGCCCGTGGACGATCCGCTGCCCTGGCTGCTTGTCGATCGGCGCGCCCTGCGGGTTACCGCGGTGCACGACGAAACGTGGCTCCGTGTCATCGATGCCCAGCAGGCGCTGGCAGCACGCCGATATGAGGGCGACGGCGCCGTCACCATCGCGGTCAATGACCCGCTCCTGCAGAATAATTCAGCTAGCTTCACTGTCGCCGGCGACGGTGTTGAACCGACAAACCGGCGCGCGCAACTGCACGTCGGCGTTGAGGGGCTCGCGGCCGTTCTGCTCGGTGGCACCACCTGGCGCGGTCTCGCCGTCGCCGGGCTGGCACGGACCGACGATCCCGCGGCGCTTACCGTGGCCGATCGACTGTTCGCGGTACCCGACGCACCGTACGCCGGTTTCTTCTTCTAGTAGCGCTGAAGGTGAAGAGGCGTGATTGTCGTTATCGGCGCAGGGGTATGCGGGCTCGCGGCTGCCTATGAGCTGTCGCGGCACGGTGAGCAGGCGATTGTCTTCGAGCGCGGTGAGCCGTTCGCTGAGCAGTCCGCGGGACTGGCGCGGATCTTCCGCATCGCGCACCGGCGTTCAGTGCTATGCAGGCTTGCTTTGAAGGCCCGAGTGGGCTGGCAGCGCTGGGAGGCCGAGTTCGGGGCGGGGCGGCTGCTTGGCTCCGAGGGCTTTATCGCCACCGGCACCTGCGATGACACGGTGGCGGCAATGGATGACACCGTGGCGGCAATGACGGATGCCGGCGCCGCATTCTCCTGGCTGGACCGGAGCGACATCGAGTCGCGGATCCCATTTCTGGCCGCGCCGTGGGAGAGCGGGGTTTTCGATCCGCTTGGCGGCAGCCTGCGCATCCGCCGCGCGTTGGGCGCCTTGGCGCGGCGCGTCGCGATTCAGCGCGGTGAGGTCGTGTCGGTCGCCGACGACGGCTCGGCGACACTCGCGGACGGCACCGTGGTGCGCGGCGACCGTGTGCTCATCTGCGCGGGGATGCAGACGCCGGCGCTCTTCGGCCCGCTCGACGTCGAGTTCGCCGCGCACACTCGCTTCACCTACGACGGGGCCGACGCCGTCGGTGCCGCGTGCCTGATCGCGCCCGAGGGTTACGGGTTGCCGCTCGGCAGCACGGGCCGCTGGGCCTTCGGGCAGGAGGTGCCAGACCCCGCGGCTGTGCACGCGCTGTTCCCGTCACTGTCGCCGGTAGGTCAGGTGGATTGTGTCTCGGTTCATGCCCCATGGCTCGACTCCGGCGGCGACGGCTGGACGGTGGTACGCCGCGGCCGCGTGGTCGCGTTCATCGGCAGCAACCTCATGAAGTTCGGGCCGCTGCTCGGTGAACTGCTCGCTCAGGCCGTGTTGAGCGACGAACTGCCCAGCGACCTGACATTAAGCTAGCTCCGCCGCCGCACCGTCCAATGCTCGAGAGCGCCCAATGCGGTATCGCTGAGTTTGCCCAATCCAGCCAGCAGCACGATCGCCAGCAGCATCACATCGGTGCGGCCGGTGTTCTGGCTGTCTATCAGGAGAAATCCGAGACCTTTCGACGAGGCAATCAGCTCGGCTGCGACCAGGAACAGCCACGCGTTTGCCAGGCCTAATCTGAGCCCGTTTACCAGCTCCGGGGCCGCGGCGGGCAGCATCACAGTCGTCAGCAACGAGGCGCCGTGCCGACCATAGGCCCGTCCGACTTCTATAAGCTGTGGGTCCACGTGCGAGAGTGCCGATGCCGTCGTCGTGTAGCTGGGGAAAAACGCACCGATGGCGACGAGCAGCAGCTTCGGCGTCTCGTCAATTCCAAACCACAAGAGCAATAACGGCACCCACGCCAAAGAAGGCACAGTGCGGAACGCCGCAACTGTCGGTCCCAGCAGCCTTCGCGCGGTTACCGATAGCCCGACTAGTGAACCCAGGGCAACCGCAGCAGCTACGCCGGCCAGGTAGCCGAGTACAACCCGCGAAACGCTCGCTTGTAGGTGGGTCCATAGTTCGCCATGCCGAAGCAGTCCGCCCAGGGCGGTGACCACGTCCCCGGGAGGCGGCAACTGACTGGCGGAGAACAACCCGGTCGCGGTGACCAACTGCCAGATCGCCAGCAGCAATACCGGGACGAACAGTCCGGTCAGCGCAAGCGGCAGCTTCGCCAGCCGCGCGGCGCGAAACCTCAACGAGTTTGCTGGGCGTACTTCGGCTCGATTATCGTGCTCAGTGCGCTGCGGCCGGCTTCGTCGGATTTGATATCGGCGTCCGCCACCGCGATCGGCACGATGTTGGTCAGGACGGCGCGCTGAGGATCGCCCGGCGCGGGTTCGATGTCGAATGTCGTTCGCTGCAGTTCCTCTTGGGCCACGCTCGGTGTCACCTTCGCCTGCGAGGCGAGCAATGCCGCCAATTCGTCCGGATGTGCCTTCGCCCATTTCCTGGCCTCCTCATAGCTGTTGACCACTGACTGGACGGCATCCGGATGTGCGGCGACGAAGCCCTCGCGGACGTTCAGTACGCCGTAGGAATTGAAATCCGGGTTGCGGTACAGCAAGCGCGAACCTTGCTGCTGCACCGTCTGCGCCATGAAGGGGTCCAATCCGGACCAGGCATCGACATCGCCGCGCTCAAGGGCCGTTTTACCGTCGGCGTGCTGCAAATTGATGATTTCGACATCGGTCGGCGAAAGTCGAGCTGTGGCAAGTGATTGCAAAAGGAAGAAGTAGGGATCGGTCCCCTTGGTGACCGCGATCTTCTTGCCCTTCAGGTCGGCGACCGAGTTGATGGTCGAGTTCTTGGCGACGACCAGAGCCGTCCACTCGGGCTTGCTGTACACGTCGATGATCTTGATCGGTGTGCCGTTGGCCCGCGCGACCAAGGCGGCTGATCCGGCCGTCGACCCGAAGTCCAGCCCCTTTGAGCGGAGGCCCTCGTTGGCCTTGTTACTGCCCGCCGAGAGCACCCAGGTCACGTTGTAGCCACGGGTTTCCAGCAGGCGCTGATCGCGTACTACCAGGCTCAGCGGGTTGTAGTAGGCGTAATCCAGGCGAATGTCCCTGGCCGCGGTTTTGCCGGTGTTCGAACCGCATGCGGATGCGGCAATGACTCCGGCGGCAACCAAAACTGTTGTCAGGTATCGACTTAGCATGTCTTCGCCTCCTCCTCGATGACAGACCGCGGGCTGGCACCGCGGCGCCGGGGTACACCCAGTTCGTCCAGCAACTGTTCACGCAGCACGGTAATGCGCGGGTCACCGCGATCGCGCGGCTTGGGAATGGTGACTTCGAACGTCGCGGCAATACTGGCGGCACCCGTTGCGTCGGCGCGCAGGATCAGCACTCGGTCGGCGAGAATCGCCGCCTCGTCCACGTCATGCGTCACTAAGACCGTGGTGGTGCCGGCCTCTTGCTGCACGGTGTCGAGTAGGTCCTGCATTCGTAGGCGGGTCAGTGCGTCGAGGGCCGCGAGCGGCTCGTCGAGCAGCAGGACACTGGGGCGCCGGGCAAGGGCACGCGCAAGGCCCGCGCGTTGCGCCATACCGCCGGACACTTGTTGCGGGTAGTGGTCGCCGAATTCGCTTAACCCGACGACATCCAGCCAGTGCTGCACTGCCGCAGAGCCTTTCGACCGCGCGGTGCCGGGCGTCAGTCCGAATGCGACGTTGGCTGCTAGGGATCGCCACGGCAGCAGACGAGGTGCCTGGAAGACGATAGCACAGCGAGGGTCGATCCCGCGGACGCCCTCGTCGTCGATCTCAATCCGCCCATCGGTAGGACGGTCCAGACCGGCGATGAGCCGCAATAGGGTCGATTTGCCGCTGCCCGATGACCCGAGCAATGCGACTACCTCGCCCGACTCGATGTCGATGTCGACCTCGTGTAGCACGGTATGTGTCCCGAACGTTCGGTCGACGCCGCGAAGCGACACACGTGCCGGCGCAGGATTGGTCGACATCACCCGCGCAGACTAGGAATCGCGGTAGCTCTCCGCCAGGTTTGGCCTGATCGTGATTCAAACTCTGTCGCGCGCCGGCAGACACTGGCGTTCGCGATCGCATTAAGCCCGAGGGCGCGCCGGGTGATGGACTCCCCCAGTGCGCCGGATCAACACGATCGAGCCCAGAGGGCCAAAATGGCGAATCGGAGCAGGCTTTCGCCTCACCTCACAAATGCATTGCCTGCTCGGTGACGTATAACTGTGCACATGGTCAAGGTTGCCGCCGATGACGACCACGCGGACCCGCCCCCGTCGATGGCGCGGCCGTCGCTGCTGCGCGAACCACCGGCTACCGAGCGTGGTCTCCGGACTCGCGCCGCATTGGTTGCGGCGGCGCGAAAAGTGTTCGAACGCGACGGGTATCTGAATGCTCGGCTGATCGACATCACGCGGGCGGCGAACTGCTCGGCGGGCACCTTCTACACCTACTTCTCCGGCAAGGAAGAAGTTTTCGCGGCGGTTCTCGAGGTTGCTCAGGAAGACATGCTGCATCCCGGCATGCCGCACGTCGCCGGCGATGACGATCCCGC
>DATIOT010000360.1:0-3217 GCA_035472875.1 Mycobacterium sp. | reverse complement strand
CAGTTGATCGCCCGCGCGAAGGCCGGCGACATCGCCATCGCCATGTCGACCAGCGGCAATTCGCCCAACCTGCTCACCGCGTTGGCCGAGGCGCGACAACGCGGCCTGTACACCATCGGTTTCGCCGGCTACGACGGCGGCGCATTCACAAACAACCCAAATGTGGACGTCTGCTTCATCGTTCGTTCGCAAAGTGTGCACCGGATTCAGGAAGCGCAAGCGCTGCTGGGCTATCAGCTGTGGTTGGCAACCCACGAACGTTCCAGCGATCAAGGTTTGGGGGCCGCATGAGCAAGTCCGCAGGCGAATACCTGTCGTCGGGGCCGCGCTTTGCCGAGGGCGAGGTGATCGAGCGGATCGAGTCGTTCCGCAAGCGCCGTCCCCGCCTGCTCGACGAGCACGTGACGCTGGCACACGGGGCCGGCGGGAAGGCTTCGGCGGCACTCGTCGACGCGGTGTTCATGGAGGCCTTCCGCAACCCGATGCTGGAGTCGCTCGGTGACGGCGCGGTCCTCACGTTGCCCAGTGGCGAGCGCATCGCGATGTCCACCGATTCATTTGTTGTGCAGCCCAGGCGTTTCCCAGGCGGCTCCGTCGGCGAGCTCGCCATCCATGGCACGTGCAACGACCTGGCGATGGCCGGCGCTGTACCTGCCTGGATTTCGGCGGCGTTCGTGCTCGAAGAGGGCTTTCCGATCGCCGAACTGAAAGAGATCGTCGCCGATATGGCGACCGCGGCCGCCAGGGCGGGTGTGCAGATCGTCACCGGCGACACCAAGGTGGTACCCAAGGGCGCCGCCGACGGGCTGTTCGTCACCACCACGGGAGCCGGTGTCATTCCGGCGGGTCGCAAGCTGTCGGCGGAGGCCGTGCGCACCGGCGACAAGGTGCTGCTGTCGGGATCGATGGGCGATCACGGCATGGCGGTGATGCTCGCCCGGGGCGACCTGGCGATCGAGGCCGATATTCACTCCGACACCGCCTCGGTCAGCCCGCTGGTGGAATTGCTGATGGCCGCGGCGCCGTCCACCCGCTGGCTGCGTGACGCGACCCGCGGCGGAGTGGGCACCGTCTGCAACGAGTTGGCCCAGGCCTGCGGTCTTGGGGTGCTGCTCGAAGAGGAGCGATTACCGGTGCGGCCCATGGTGAATGGCGCCTGCGAGTTGCTCGGCATCGATCCTCTCTACGTCGCCAACGAGGGCAAGTTCGTCGCCGTCGTCGCGCTGGAGGAGGCCGAGGCGGGGCTGGCCGCGTTGCGATCGCATCCCCTGGGCGCCGAGGCGGCCGAAGTAGGGGAAATCGTCACCGAACCGGCGGAAAGTGTGGTGCTGCGCACCGGGTTCGGCGGATCGCGGATCGTCGACATGCTTGTCGGAGACCCGTTGCCGCGAATCTGCTGACCCAGAAAGGAAATGAGCTGACATGTGCCTTGGGATCCCGGGACGAATCGTTGAGATCACCGATCCCGTAAACTATTTGGCGAAAGTCGACGTCAGTGGCGTGCAGCGCAGCATCAGCGTGCGGCTGCTGGAAGACGATATGCCCGAACCAGACGATTGGGTCCTGGTCCACGTCGGCTTCGCGATGGCCAAGATCGACGAGACCGAAGCATTGCTCACCCTGGCGGCCGTCAAGAAGCTCGGCGACGCCTACACCACCGAAATCGAAGCCTTCGACTCGTCAGCGATTGTCTGACTGGAAGGAACCGTAATGAAATTCGTTGACGAGTTCCGTGACCCGGCCGCCGCCCGCAAATTGCTCGTTGCCATTGAGCATTTGGCAGGGGAGCGCGATCACTTCAAGTTCATGGAGGTGTGCGGCGGGCACACGCACACCATTTACCGGCACGGCATCGAACACCTGCTACCCGACAACGTCGAATTGGTGCACGGCCCCGGCTGCCCGGTCTGTGTGATTCCAATGGGCCGCATCGACGATGCGATGTGGCTGGCCGGCCAACCCAACGTGATCTTCACCTGCTTCGGCGACATGATGCGGGTGCCCGGGTCCAATGGCAGCCTGTTGGACGCCAAGGCGCGGGGCGCCGACGTGCGGTTCGTCTATTCCCCACTGGACGCGCTGAAGATTGCGGTCGACAACCCGGACAATCAAGTGGTGTTCTTCGCCATCGGATTCGAGACCACCGCACCGTCGACCGCGGTCACCCTGGTGCGGGCACGCGACCTGGGTCTGCCCAATTTCAGCGTGTTCTGCAACCACGTCACGATCGTGCCGCCGATCAAGGCGATCCTGGAGTCGCCGGATCTGCGGCTGTCGGGATTCATCGGCCCGGGGCACGTGTCGACCGTGGTGGGCAACCGGCCGTACCGGTTTGTGCCGGACGTATACGGAAAACCATTGGTGGTCGCCGGATTCGAACCGCTGGATATCCTGGCTGCGATCGCGATGCTGCTGCGCCAGATTCGTGAGGGCCGCTGCGAAGTGGAAAACCAGTACAAGCGGGTGGTGCCCGAACACGGCAACCCGGCAGCGCTGGCGTTGATGGGCAAGGTGTTCGCGTTGCGTCCGCACTTCGAATGGCGCGGGCTGGGATTCATCTCGCAAAGCGCGCTGCGGCTACACGATGACTTCGCGGAATTCGACGCCGAGCTGCGTTTCGCGATGCCCGGCGTGCGGGTCGCCGACCCGAAGGCATGTCAATGCGGTGAGGTGCTCAAGGGTGTGCTCAAGCCCTGGGAATGCAAGGTTTTTGGCACTGCGTGCACCCCGGAGACCCCGATCGGAACCTGCATGGTATCTCCCGAAGGAGCCTGCGCGGCCTACTACAATTTCGGCCGCTTGCACCGCGATGCCGTCAAGCTCGTGGGGCAGTCCGGGCGGGTGTGACGCGTGTCGGCGCCGCAGCCTGATCCGCGGAACTTCCGGGGCGCCGAGATGTTCGCCCGTTACGCCTATGCCCCCAATGCGTTGGGCTATTGCGGTCCCCCGCTGGGAGCCACCTTGCGTGACGGCACGGTCGACGACGTGCGCAGCGCGGCGACGAAGTTTTCCGGGGCGTGGCCGTATCTGCAGGTGCTGTCCACCCTGACCGGTATCGCCGACCCGCTGGATTATCGGCTTGTCGAGTCGTATTGGCTCGGCGGTGGCGTCGGCGCCGACCTCGACCCGAAAGACTTCTTCGACGCGCTACTGGCCATCATCGGTCCGCAGGCGGGCCGATATTGGTCGCATCTCACGCCACAGTTGGGGTGCGAGG
>DATIOT010000359.1:0-2494 GCA_035472875.1 Mycobacterium sp. | reverse complement strand
CTCGTGTCGCGGCGTGGAAGGTACGGCGGCACCTTCCTGGCCGACGAGCTGCCTACGACGGAAGGCCATGAGGCACAGCGGATTACCCGTGCGGAAATCGATGATGCGTTGCGACTGCGGGAAATCCTCGAAGTAGGCGCCGCGCGGATGGCCGCCGCCCGTACGCTGTCGGCCGCCGAACGCGACCTGCTGTGGACGCGGATGATCGACGTCCGGGCCGCCGAACCTGCCGACTACCGCCGGCTCGACTCGCGGCTTCACCTGGCCATCGCGGAGCTGGTGGGAGCGCCGTCGCTGGTGCCGCTGGTCGCGGAGAACCGGATGAGGGTGAATCGACTGCTGGATCGAATTCCGTTGCTGTCGCGCAACATTGCGCATTCCGACGAACAGCATGAGGCAATCGTGATCGCAATACTGGCCGGCGACGCCGACAGCGCGGACGCCGCGATGAGGGCGCACATCGCCGGCTCGGCGGCATTGCTGCACGGCTTCCTCGACTAGCCCCCTTTCCCGCGAGCGTGCGTAGTAAGAGAACTATGCCGCGTGTTGATGACGAATGTGAAGACGTCCCCCTGCTGTCGTTGATGGGCTTGGTGTCCCAAACAGCGAGGAGGACGTCGTGATTCAGGGTAGTGGTTTGTCGCGTGGTGACAAGCGCCGTAATGCCAGGTTGGCCCGGATGCGGGAGTTGGTGCCGGTCGGGAACGCGATCTTGGGGATCGATCTGGCCGATGTGAAGCAGGCGGTGGTGCTGACAGATCATGATTCCCGGGTGCTGGCCCGCAAACGGGTGTCGGCGAAGGCCTGGGAGCTGGGGCCGGTGCTGGAGTGGGCCCGCCGGGTCGCCCGTGAGCGGGGTTTCGTCGATGTGACGGTGGGTTGTGAGCCGACCGGGCATCGCTGGCGGGTGCTCGATCAGCTTGCTGCTCAACGGGATATGCCTCTGGTGTGTGTAAACCCGATGCTGGTGGGCCGGGCACGGGAGTCCGAGGATTACACCCGCGATAAGAGCGACGACAAGGATGCGGTGCTGATCGCGCGGCTGGTGGCCCAACTGAACTGCTATGCCCCCGAACGCGCCGATGAAACCTGGGCGCGGCTGCGCCAGTTGGGGGCCCGCCGCGAACGGTTGGTCACCGAGGCCACCGCCTGCATGCAGCAGCTCCGCGATCTGCTCGAGTGTGCCTGGCCGGGGGTGCTGGCCGCCGCGGCCAGCCCGTTGGAGTCCACCAACTGGTGTGCCGCCCTGGCAGTGGTGCTCGACCGCTGTGATGGCCGGCCGGAACGACTGAGCCGGGGCGGCCTGGCGCGGTTCGAGGCCGCGGTGCGACGCGAACTGCCCCGCTGGGGTGGATCTCGGCGGCGGCGAGCCATCATCGAGGCGGTGTTCGTCGCGTTGGTCGACCCGACCGGCGTATGGGCGCAACGGCGCGGCGCGCTGGAACGCGCCCGCTGGGTGCTGGCCGATTGGCGTGCCACCAAGACCCGCCTGGCCGAGGTGGAAACCCGCATGGTCGAGGTGCTCGAGCAGCTGGAGCTGACCGCGTTGGTCACCAGCATCCCCGGCGTCTCGGTGATCGGGGCCGCGGCCATATTGGCCGAAACCGGCGATCCCGCCCGCTTCGACAGCCCCCGGGCACTGGTCAAACACGCCGGGCTATGCCCACGCGACAATGCCAGCGGCACGTTCAGCGGCCGATCACGGATCTCCCGGCGCGGTCGGCCCCGGCTGCGGCTGGCCGCGTGGCGCGCGGTGTGGGGAGCGCTGTCGCATAACCCGGTGATGGCTGCTCGCTACCGGTATCTGACCACACGCCAAGGCAATCCGCTCACCGACGGGCAGGCCCGAGCCGCGATCGCCGCCGCGCTGCTGCGCTGGCTGCACGTCATCACCACCCGAAGAGTGAGCTGGGATGCCACCCGCGCCGGCGCCGCGGTGATGCCGCTGGCCGCCTAACAGAGCCACCCGAATAACCACGGTTGGGGCCAAGCTCCACGCGCGCCTGAGGCACCACCATGGTGGGACCTCGCCAGACACCATGAGCAGGCCCCGCCCGTCCTCAACGAACTCGGTTGCACGCAGTCGGGAACCAAACCCGTTTGACGAACTACGTTGAGACGAGGACCGGGCAGGGCCCCCCAACCTCTTGACAAAAACCACTTACGGAGGTGTCTGCTCCGCGACACGCCGGGAAATCACATGCAAACGCGCACGCTCGCCAACGTATTTCGGCGGCGATATCGCCGGAGTTGCCCGGTGTCGAGGTCGCGACGCGGCGTCGGGGCCTACAGCGCCTTGAGCTCCTCGGTCACCTCGGAGACCGACTTCTTCGCGTCGCCGAACAGCATCGTCGTGACCTCGCCGTAGAACAGCGGGTTGTCGATACCGGCGAAGCCTGAGTTCATCGACCGCTTCAACACGATGACGGATCTGGCCTTGTCCACGTTGAGGATTGGCATCCCGTAGATCGGCGAGTTCGGCTCGTTGCGCGCG
>DATIOT010000358.1:0-10588 GCA_035472875.1 Mycobacterium sp. | reverse complement strand
TCCGGCCAGCGCAGACAGGTGCCCGCCGGCCGAACAACCGGCCACCGCAACGAAATTGTGGTCACCGCCGAACTTGTCGACGTTGGCGCGCGCCCACGCGATGGCGGTCTTGACATCGGTGATGTGGCGCGGCCAGCGGTGGTGTGGCGCGACGCGGTAGTCGATCGCCAGGCACACCCACCCCTGCTCGGCCAACCGTGACATCAGCGCAGACCCCTGCAGCATGCTCCTGCCGTGTACCCAGGCGCCGCCCGGGACAAAGATAAGCACCGGCGCGGGTTGTGTCGGCAGATCCTTGCGGCGCCAGACATCGAGCACTTGCACAGGGCTGTCCCCGTAGTGGACTGCGCGGCGGTAGAGGTAGCGGCGCTGACGCAGCGCTTCCCAAATCGGGGGTGTGCGCTCCGCCGCCGGCCATTCGAGGTCCAGATCTGCGGCCGACACGACCCCTCGCAAGGCCGCGACGGAGACCTGGTGCGTGCTCTCCCGGTCCCGGCGGCGCT
This sequence comes from Mycobacterium sp., assembly GCA_035472875.1. Lineage (GTDB taxonomy): Bacteria > Actinomycetota > Actinomycetes > Mycobacteriales > Mycobacteriaceae > Mycobacterium. The sequence continues at coordinate 10,085 of DATIOT010000358.1, read as the reverse complement.
CGTCGTTGATGCCCGGCGTCAGCCAATCTTTCTTCATGGCAGCGACAAATTCTGGTGCGAACCGCGCACCCCAGACACCCATTGCGGTCACACAGCCCAGCGGCTCGAGGTGCTTACCCACCACTGGCAGCGAAGCTCCCGCGACGCTCAAGGCCAGCGCATAGTCGGCGGGGCGGGCCCGTAGCAACCATCTCACGCAAGGTGTCATGCTCGGTCCCCTCGCCGTCATGAGGGGAGCGTACCCCCACGCGGTTCGCGCAAACTGACGTTTGCGTCGAAGTTCCCTCCACGGCCCGAAGTTATTCTAGACTGCGTTTGCCAACACCGGTATTTACTGCGCTTGACGCGATATTCTTCGTTTGCTCGAAGAGCGGCCTGCGGCTCGCCGACGCGCCGCGGCAAGTCGCGTCGCGTAGACGAGGGCACTCACCGCGAACATCACCGCGGTGAGCAGCAGCCATCTGCCCAGGAACGGCTGCTGGGTTTGTCCGGTGGCCGCCTGGTAGGTGGGTCCGCCCTGTTCGATGATGCCGGGCAAAAAGATCATCAGCGTGAGTGCGGCTCCCAGACTCGGCACCCGAATGTAGTTGCGGGCAACCACTTTTGGATGACTGCGGGCCGGTCGCCGGTTGATCTGTGCGGTCAGCACCCGGTCGGCCAGCGCATAGAGTGGGAAAAACAGCAGGTCGTGGGCAACCACAGCAGCGGCGAACCACACGGCGATCGACTGCCACCAGGTGCCCGGGTTCCACAGCGTTGCCGGCTTGCAGGTGGCCAGGATGTAGCCGCCCAGCGCGAAGCCGGACACCATCGTCAGCAGATGCAACGGATTCGAACCATAGATTGAGCTGAAACGTGTTGGAAATCGTGACATTTCAACTCGCTTCGAATTCGATGGATGCCACCCATTTGGTGTTGTGCACACCAGGCAGCGCGGGAACAATGATCCGGGCCGGATAGCCGTGGTCCAGAGACAGGTCAGCACCATTGACCCGCAACGCCAGCAGCGCATCGGGATCGCGAATCTGGTTGGCCTGCAACGTCGCCTCGCCGAAGGCGCCGCCCCGTTGCAACGACGTCACTCGTGCCGAGCCCGGCGTGGGAACGCCCGCGATTCGGGCCAGCTCGGCCAGCCGCACCCCGCTCCAGGTCTGCACGGTCGACCACCCTTCGACGCAGGCGATCGGCAGGCGCGCGGTGGTTTGCGGCATACCGGCCAGCATGGCGCGATCCAGCACCACCTCCGAAGGCCCGCCACGGAGGGTCAAAAACCAACTGGCGCTCACACTCTCAGGCCTGATCCCCGCGGCGACGGCGGTTTTGTTGACCGGGAAGTCGCCGCGGCCTCGCCCGCGCGGCAGCAGTAGAGCGGCACCGCGGGCGCCCCCACCGATGGTCTGTCCGACAGTCAACACGGCGATCAGCACCACACCGGAGCCGACCAGCGCCAGGGCACCACGCCTGCTCATCGTCGGTTCGGCCGGATTGGCGGCCACCAGCCCGGCGGGATCGCTCGGCTGCGGACGGGTATCGCTGCGGCTGGTACCCAATACCTCTCGCAGCGATAGCGACCGCAACCCGGTGACCATGTGCGGAATCTTGACCGCGATATGCATGCCGAAACCGGCGATGAAGACCCAAGCCCCGAAGTAGTGGGCGGTGTAGAAGCTGAACCCGAAGATGTAGTCGTACTGGATGTTGAGCACACCGGTGACGATCTCGAACAACAGGCCCCCGACCAGCATCAGCAACGACAACCGTTCCAGCACTTGGGCAATCGATCGGGCCGGCGGCCAGACGAACAGCCGCGGGATCACCGACCACAGCTTGGCCAGCACGACCGGGATGAGCACCAGGCCCAGGCCGACGTGCAGACCCTGGGTCAGCCGGTAGAGCCACGACGGACGCGTGGGCCAGGTGAAGGCGGGCAGGCGCAGCCAGCCGACGTCGCCGGGGATCGCCTGGCCGAATTGCGGCGCATAGGCGATGTAGGACAGCAGCCCGGTAATGATGACTATCGGCAGGGTCACCAACAGCACCAGCCCGAATACCGATGTCAACCACGGGCCACGCAGTGGGCTACGCCACCGTGCTAGCCGCTGCACACCCGGCGGCGGATGGCGGCCCAGTGCGCTCCACAACTTGGCGGGAAAACCGTAGCCGCTCACATAGCCGCCAGGCTCGCAACCACCCGGCCGCCAATCAGACTGACGCTGGTCAGCGTCAGACCCACTTGCGCGGCCAGCGCGGCGGCGCTGTCCACACCGACCGACGCCCACCGAAACCACGGTCCGACATCGTGGGCCGACTCCAGACGCACCCAGCGCGCACGGATACCGATGGCTTCGGCGTCGAACTCGGCCACACATCGCCCGCTGCGGCCAAGGAGCTCCGCCGCGCGATCCAGGATCCGTCGCGGGTCACCACCGAGGCCGACGTTGCCGTCGACCAGCAGAACCGTCTGCCATCGGCCCATCCCGGGCAGCGGCTCGAAGACATCGCTCAGCAGGGCAGGCGCACCACCGCGGCCGGCCAAGCGGATCGCGGCCGCGGACCGATCGATGCCAAGCGCGGGTATCCCCCGCCGGATAAGACGCGCGACCAAACGCCCGGGGCCGCAGCCCAACTCGATGGTCGGCCCGATGCACATCTGCGTCACGGCTTCGTCGAAGACTTCATCGAAGGCTTCACCGGATGCACCATCGGGACGTCGAACGCCCAACCAGCGATGAGCCGGCAGTACGCGGACCTCACCGTCCTCGTGACGGATCCAACATCGTTCGCCGCCAAGCGCCCGGTCGTACAGATGGCCCAGCATTTCACGCCTCTCCCATCGTGCCCGACCGGGCGGCCCGGACGTGCCTCCGCCCCGTCGGGTGACAGTGCCACCAACCTGCATCGCCGACATGCTGACGTACACGAGCCACGCCACCATTTCGATCACCCGGATCGATACCCCGATCTCGGGTCGGCTAACCAATGTCGAGCTACCGACCGGGCGGAATCGTTCATGCGAGTGATTCGGAACCGAAGCACGCCTAGATGGATACTGAATCGGTGCCGAACACCGACGTTCACCCAGAGCTGCGCCGAATCGCCCGCATCGCTCCACGACGAATGGTTGGTCCCCGGATTTTGCCGATAGTGCGGACCTTGAACGGGCTGCGGGAGCGGCTTAGGGGACCCGGCGCATCCAGCGATGTCGAGGTGATTACCCTGGGTTGCGGAGCCGGTGTGCGGCTGTTTCGCCCCGTCGACGTCCCCGAACGCGCGCCCGCGCTGCTGTGGATTCACAGCGGCGGATACGTGATGGGCACCGCGCAAATGGACGATCGGGCATGCCGCCGGTTCAGCAGAAGGTTGGGTATCACGGTCGCGTCGGTGGACTATCGGCTGGCGCCCGAACATCCCTATCCCACTCCGCTGGAAGACTGCTATTCGGCGTTGACCTGGCTTGCCGAACTACCAGCGGTGGACCCGGGTCGGGTTGCGATCGGCGGCGCCAGTGCCGGCGGCGGCCTCGCGGCGGCCCTGGCCCTGCTGGCCCGGGACCGCGGCGAAATCACACCGGTATTTCAGGTGCTGGCGTACCCGATGCTCGACGACCGAAGTTCCATGACTGCCGAAAACCCCAACTACCGGCTGTGGAACACACGCAGTAATCGCTTCGGCTGGACGGCGTATCTCGGCGATGCGGACCCGCGGGTGGCCGTCCCCGCCCGCCGCTACGACCTGAGCGGGCTGCCGCCTGCGTGGATCGGTGTCGGCACTCACGACCTGTTCCACGACGAAGATCTCGTTTACGCCGAACGGCTGAGGAGCGCCGGGGTACCCTGCGAAGTCGAGGCGGTTCCGGGCGTCTTCCACGGCTTCGACCACGTGATGCCGAAAGCTCATGTGTCGCAGCAATTTTTTGACAGCCAGTGCGAGAGTTTGCGTTCTGCGCTCGCCGCGGCGGGTTGATCGCCGTCACATTGCGAAGTAAACGAGCTGACCGCCGATGATCGTGGCTGCCACCATGCCCGCGTCCAGCTCAGCCAGCGCCGTCGCCGGTGGCTCGTTCAGCACACAGAGGTCCCCCGGCTGTCCGGTTTCGACGGTCCGCGCCCGGCGTGGCTGATCCGACCGGCTCAGAAACATCGTCAAAGCCTTTAGCGGCGAGACACATTCGTTCGCATTGAGAACCGCCCCGCTGGGTGTGGTGCGGTATACCGCGGCGCGCATCGCGGTCCACGGGTCGCCGTGGCCGAAAGGCATGTCGGTAGACAGCGCCACTGGCACCATCGCGTTCAGCAGGGATGCGACCCGCCATAGTTGACCGTGCTCGGCGGCGGGGACCTCGGCGAGGTATTGATCGCCGCGCTCGGCGACGAAGTTGGGCTGAGTCACTACCGTGACTCCGAGGTCAGCCAGGTCAGCCAGATTGTCATCAGGCACTACGGCGGCATGCTCGATGCGATCCAGCGGATGGCTACCGGCAGCACGCAGGGCTGCGATGGCAACCACCAGCTGGGCTGCCGTCACGCAGTGCACGGCGACCGGCCGTTCGTCCGTGTGGTGATCGATGATCCACTGAGTGAGCGCTTCCAAGTCGAGACGGTCATCCTGCAGGATCTTCTTACCCGGTGACAAGAAATGCAGCCGTGGCCGAAACTCGCCGCGACGGTGCGCCACCAACAGCGAGACCATGTCGTCGGCGCCAAGGTCGGGGGTGGCGTCGGTGACACCGGTGACGCCGGTCGCGGTGATTCGGCGACTGAGTTCTGCAAGATCGGTTTCGCGCACCTGCAGCGCGTCCGACCAGCCGCGGTCGGCGCTGCGTAGACGCCCGTCGGGATGTTCGGCCAGGCCGATCCGGCCCAGTGCGGCGGAGTTGAGGATCCACAGCGCACCGCTGCGGTGCTGGATGCGCACCGGAATGTCGCGCACCACGCCATCAAGCGCGGTGCGGTCCAAGTCCCCCGCGACCGACTCGTGATAGCCGACGGCGCGAATCCACCCGTCGGGACCTGGCGTGGCATTCGACAGCATCTGTGTCAGCTGAGCTTTGGTACTGACCCCGGGCGGTCCGACGAGAAACGAATCCAACGCAGAAGCCGCCGAGCGCAAGTGCACATGGTGGTCGTGGAGCCCGGGCAGGACGGTTCCGCCGCCGGCGTAGAGCACACTCTCCCCGCGTTCGGCAGCAAGGTCCTCGCCCACCTCGTCAATCTGCGCGCCGACCCGGATGTCGGCCATTGTGCCGTCCAGCAATGTAGCTCGCTGAATTAGCATGACGGGCGCCCTCTTTCAGAGACTACGCGGCGCACAATGCGGTTGTCGGCGCCCAGATCGGCGGCTGGGCGGGATGCCGGCGGAACCGGTGGTGGTGGCGCCGGGTACTGCGAGACCGACGCCTCGGTCGGCAGCGCCGCGTAGCTCGCGGCGACAGCGGCCATCGACACCTGGATTAGTTCGCCGCCACCCCGGCCCAGCGACTCGGCCACCGCCGATGTCGCCTCCAGCCCCGTGAGCGGATCGGCGATGGCGTCCCCGCAGAACACCGGTCCGTCAGCACTGGCACCGGCCAAGCCACCGGCTATCGCGGCGTCGTCACCGAACGCCGGCCTTCCCGAATCGTCATACCCGGTGATCCGCAACCAGATCCGGCCTGCTCGCGGCGCCACGTGGTCTGGCCCGAGGCGGCGCCGATCCAGCGCCGCGGGTCGGGAGCCTTCGATCACGATGTCGGCGACCGCGAGCAGCTCGCGCAGCTCGTCCGCCTGGCCGTCGAAATCGACACAGTAAGAGAGCTTTTCACCATTGATCCAGTCGAAGAAGCCACGATTGCCTTTTCGGGTACCGTCCGGGCGGCGCTGGCTTTCGACCTTGACGACTGTTGCTCCGGCGCGCGCCAGCAGCTGTCCGCATAGCGGGCCTGCCCACATCGAGGACAGGTCGGCCACCAGCAGGCCGGCAACCCCACGCGCCACAACCCGGGATCCCATCAGCCGGATCCGCGGTGACACTGCGGCAGCCTCCCCCAGCGCGGCCACGGGAATGTCGAGCAGACCCGCCCGCTCGGTGATCGCCGGCACCGGACGTGTTACGGCCCAATGCTGCAGCATCGGCCACGGGTCGACAGGTACCTCATCGACCTGCAGCAGCGCGGGGAGAGCGGCGACGTCATCGTGGCGACAGAGCGTGATCGCGCACCAGCCATCGCGGGCCGCCAGCAATCGGGTCGCGCCACCGGCGGAAACCCGACCGCCACGGGTCAATCCGAGGAACCCGGCCCGCCCGGTCAGTAGGGTGGCCGCGTCGACGGCGATATCCGTGCGGTTACCGACGGCTGAAGCGACCTGCTCGGCACCAGTAAGCACCCGGGCGCGGGAGAAATCCGCGGGCCCGTCGGGCAGACCGGTCAGGTGGGCCAGGCCGCTGCTCCCCCACCGGGACGGCACGCTGCTCACGGACACCATTGTGCTCGGGCGCGGATTGGAGGTTGCCCAGGTGGGCCCATGCGCGTAACGCCAGTTAGAAATGCAGGGCGCTGAATCGCCAGTCCAGCACCGCTCGGTCGGATTCCCCCGCCGACTCACTGACCGCGTAGACCAGCGACCGCAGCCTTAGCACGCCACCATGGTCGGTTGCTTCAGCGGACTCTATATGCAGCTCGCTGTACAAGGTGTCGCCCTCGTGCACCGGACCGGTGTGGTCGCAGGACTCCCAGGCCAGGACTGTCACCAGATTGGGCAACAATCGGCTGGCCTGCGCCAGTGCCAGCCCGATGGTATGCCCGCCGTAAACTAGTCGGCGTCCGCCGACTCGCGAATCATGGTGCGTGGCAGCGATATTCAGGGTGAGCCGGGCAAGCTCCGGCGCGCTGCTGACGACATCGCCGGTGCTGTGCAACACCGCACCTGCCAGACCGGGGTCAAAGTGCGGGCCAGGCACCTTGTTCCGGAACACCTCGCCGTCCCATTGCCCGGTCGGATCGGAGGCGGGCGGGGCCGCGTCGGCGCCTATGGCCGACAGATCGTCGCCGGACCGGTCGTCGGGACGCCAGTCGGGGCTCGCGGGCAGCATGGCGCATCGGTAGAAGTCGAGCACCAACCGGTCGGCCTGGTCGATCGTGATCATCCGCAGCGCCGCCATTCCCGTTGGCGCCCGGCCCGGCTTGAGTGAATTGGGTCGCAGCCCAACCACTTCGGTGCGGGTGTATATGGAGTCGCCGATGACCGGGAATCGGTGAAACGTGAGGCCGCGATAGAACAGGTTGGCTTTAACTCGCTGGGTCACCAGCGTCGACTGCCCGATCGCCACGTCACAGACCAGTGCCGGATGCGCTAGCGGGGCGGGCAGACCCGTCACCGCCGCACACAGACCGGCGTCGAGAGCTAGTCGCAGCCGGTCTCCCACGATCGCCTGATGAGCTGCGGCCAGACCGGACGACAGGGTCGTCGAGGGCGCCCAGTCGAACACCTGACCTACCGCGAGGTCGTCGAAGTAGGGCCCACCCTCGCGCTGACCCGCGTACCCGATATGCCCGTTCACAGTCACAACGCCACATGCTGGCAGGCTGTTCAATCGAGGGTCAACACGGCCCCGCGTGTTCGCGTATTCGGACTGATCAGGGTGGTCGCAGATGGAAGAGCGCAACGACGAAGAGGAAATGCTGGTCGGCACCGTGCGGGCGTTCATCGACCGCGATGTCAAACCAACCGTCCGCGAGATCGAGCACGCCAACACCTATCCCGAGGCGTGGATCGAGCAGATGAAGCGGATTGGCATCTACGGCCTCGCCATTCCCGAGGAGTACGGCGGTTCGCCGGTATCGATGCCTTGTTATGTGCGAGTGACCGAAGAGTTGGCGCGCGGGTGGATGAGCCTGGCCGGCGCGATGGGCGGGCACACTGTCGTCGCCAAGTTGCTGACGCTGTTCGGCACCGAGGAGCAGAAGCGGGCCTACCTGCCACCGATGGCCACCGGCGAGTTGCGGGCCACCATGGCGCTGACCGAGCCGGGCGGCGGCTCCGATCTGCAGAACATGTCGACAACCGCTGTGCCCTTTGGCGCCGGCGGCGCCCTGGACGGCTTGCTGATCAACGGTTCCAAGACCTGGATCAGCAACGCGCGCCGTTCCGGACTGATCGCGCTGCTGTGCAAGACGGACCCGAATGCGAAGCCCCGTCATAAGGGCATCTCGATTGTGCTGGTCGAGCACGGGCCGGGGCTGACGGTCTCGCGCGATCTGCCCAAGCTGGGCTACAAGGGCGTTGAGTCCTGCGAGCTGTCGTTCGCAGACTATCGGGTGCCGGTGTCGGCGGTCCTGGGCGGCCGCATGGGCGAGGGCTTTTCCCAGATGATGAAAGGCCTTGAGACCGGCCGCATCCAAGTGGCCGCCCGAGCGCTGGGTGTGGCGATGGCCGCGCTCGAGGACGCGCTTGCCTATGCCCAGCAACGGGAGAGTTTCGGCCAGCCGATTTGGAAGCATCAGTCCGTCGGCAACTACCTGGCCGACATGGCAACCAAACTCACCGCCGCCCGTCAGCTCACCCGCTATGCCGCCGAGCGCTACGACAGCGGCCAGCGCTGCGACATGGAAGCCGGGATGGCCAAGCTGTTCGCCTCCGAGGTCGCAATGGAGGTCGCCCTGAACGCCGTCCGCATCCACGGCGGCTACGGCTACTCCACCGAATACGACGTCGAACGCTATTTCCGCGACGCGCCACTGATGATCGTCGGCGAAGGCACCAATGAGATCCAGCGCAACGTGATTGCCGGGCAGCTGGTAGCCCGTGGCGGGATCTAACAAGGGGGAACCTAAATCTCCCAGCCCGACGTCAGCCCGTGCTGTATATTTGCCTGACTTCTCACACCAGCAAAGCGGCGCGGGAGTAAACCCTGTTGGACCGAAGGGAAGTCGGTTGCCATGAGTTATCCCCCAGGGCCGTACGAAGGTTCCCCAGAATGGCAGGGCCGGCAGCAGCCGGGTTGGCAGGGCCCGTCGCAGCCGGGCTGGCCGGGCCAGCCGCCGGGTCAGCAACCAGGGTGGCCGGCGCCCCAGCCGGGCTGGCAAAGCCAGCAGGAGCCTGACAATTACCTGGTATGGGCGATTCTGTGCACTGTGCTGTGCTGCCTCCCGTTGGGGATTGTGTCGATCGTGTACTCCACCAGGGTCTCCGGGCTCTGGTCCCAAGGGCGTTACGCCGAGGCGCAGGCCGCGGCCGACAACGCTAAGAAGTGGGCCATCATCGGCGCAATCGTGGGCGCCGTCATCTATCTCATCGCGATCGTTTTGTGGTTTGTGCTTTTCGCGGTGGCCGTCTCGAACCTCCCATCGACTACCACAACCACATTTTCGGGCTACTGAGCAACACCCTGGGTGCCAACGTAAATCGCGTCCACCAGCCCCCAGGCCAGTGCGGTATCTGCGTCGATAGCATGACCGGACAGCACGAGATAGCCGGTGCGCCAGCGGCCGATCCGGCGCGTGATGCTGACGGTGCCGCCGGCTCCGGGGATCAAACCCAGAGCCAACTCGGGTAGTCCGAACATCGAATCATCGTGCGCCTCAACCCATCCACAAAACGCCGCCATTTCCAATCCACTGCCCATCACCCGGCCGTGAACCTCGGCGCGGCAGGCCCGGCCGAGTCGGGCGGCGAGCGCGTCGAGCGCCAGGGCGGGGCTGTGGCGGGTGCGGGCCAGATGCGCGCTGGCCGGGTCGGCGAAGGTGCCGAATTCGGTCAGATCTCCACCACTGCAAAATGATGGACCGTTGCCGCTCAACACAATCCCGGTCACCGACGGGTCCAGCTGCGCGACGGCCAGGGCGTCCAGTAGCGCGGCGCGCGCGTCGGTGGAAAACGCATTGTGACGTTGCGGCCGGTTGAACCTGATGCGCAGGATGTCACCGTCGCGGTGCACCTGCACCGGGTCGGCGATGTCGGGCATGCGCGCCGGGCCGCGTTCGTCGAGCCAGCGCGCAAACTCCGGACCGGCCTGCAGAGTGGAGTACGCCAACGACTCGGTCACCACTGAAGCCAGCGCCGGCGCGGTGGGATCGACCGCGCGCAGCACGTCGTCACACACGGTGCTGG
>DATIOT010000357.1:0-9961 GCA_035472875.1 Mycobacterium sp. | reverse complement strand
ATTTTAACCAGGTCGGCGGGTGCGGAAGCCGAGTTGATGAAGGCGCTCTGCGACGAACGCGCCCCGGTTTTGTGGTGCTACGCACGCCGCCCGAACGACAATCGGACCCGTGCCGAAACTTGTTGCAAGAAAAGGTATTACGGGTGCAGCAGCATCCGGATGTCATCGGCGACACCGAGCGCTCGGCACGGGCCTGGCTGTTCACCGTCGCCCGCAAGATAAATCATCCACGAGAGCCGCACCGCACTGGGCCGCGATGATGGCTCTACCGGCCAACCGAACGGCCAGCCACGAAATATCTGACGTGCCAGGAGAATGGGAGTTAGACGATGATGCCGCTATGGCGGCCCGGGACGCCGCACGGCGGTGACCTATCCGGGCATGACGAGTACGCGATGTGGGATGCCGCATACGTGCTGGGATCGCTGTCGTCCGCCGAACGGCGGGAATTCGAAGCGCACATGACTGACTGCCCGTTGTGCCGCAGTGCCGTTGGCGAGCTCAACGGCATGCCAGCCCTCCTGTCGCAGCTGGATCGCGACGAATTGGCGGCGATCGACCAGGTCGACCGCAATGGCATAGAACCGTTGCTGCCTGGCGAGTTGCTGCCGTCGCTGCTGGCGAAGGTGAACTGGCGACGGCACCGGTCCTGCATCGTGACGTGGACGGCTGGGGCCGCCGCAGCCGCGGTGCTGGCGATCGGTGTGCTTGTCGGCGTTGCGGGCCATTTCCCGACATCCGTGCCCACGCCGCCGCAGGCGAGCCTGTCGGTTCAGCCGATGGCGCAGGTCGGCACCAACAGGCTGGCCTCGACGGTCTCGCTGAGCAGCCAGCAGTGGGGAACGTTCATCTCGATGAACTGCGTCTGCCTGGCCCCGCTGAACGCCCATCACGACACGCTGGCGATGGTCGTGGTGGGTCGTGACGGTAGTCACACCCGGATGGCAACCTGGGTGGCGAATCCGGGCCATACCGCGACGCCCGCTGGCAGCATTTCGACGCCTGTCGATCAAATCGCCTCTGTGCAGGTGGTTTCCGCCGACGACGGCCAGGTGCTCCTTGAGCGTTCGCTGTGAGTTTCGCCCCGGTCCGAACCGAAGTCACCCGCAGGTCGTGTTACTGGCATCGACATAAGTTAGGTGAGTAGATGCGAAGGCAACACAGGGTGGTCGACCATATCGTCGAGCACCTCGCGAGAATCGACAGCGATTACATATTCGGTGTCGACGGTGCCAACATCGAAGATCTCTACGACGCCGCACATTTCAGTTCGGACATCACCGCGGTGTTGGCCAAGCACGAGTTTTCCGCGGCCACGATGGCCGACGGGTACAGCCGCAGCGGCGCCGGTTTGGGGGTAGTGGCGGCGACCTCTGGCGGGGGCGCGCTCAATCTCATTCCGGGCCTTGGGGAATCATTGGCCAGCCGGGTGCCGGTGTTGGCATTGGTTGGTCAGCCTGCGACCACGATGGACGGTCGGGGCAGCTTTCAAGACACCAGTGGCCGCAACGATTCATTGAATGCCGAGGCGTTATTTTCTGCGGTGTCGGTCTTCTGCCGGCGGGTGTTGACGCCCGCCGATATCGTTTCGGCGTTGCCCAGCGCTATAGCGGCGGCACGAACCGGTGGCCCGGCAGTGTTGTTGCTGCCCAAGGATATTCAGCAGGCGAAGGTCGACGTCAACGGCTACGGCGGTAGTGACCGGCGTGGCTTCGAGCGCCCGACAGCGGGTGTCGGTGATCCACATGCGATCGTGCGCGCTCTGCGCCGAGCGACTGGACCTATCACAATCATCGCCGGCGAGCAGGTGGCTCGCGATGACGCCCGGTCCGAACTCGAGGAGCTGCGGGCCCTGCTGCGCGCGCAGGTGGCATGTGTGCCCGACGCGAAAGATGTAGCCGGTACACCAGGTTCCGGTTCGTCGTCAGCACTCGGTGTGACCGGTGTGATGGGCCATCCCGGTGTGGCCGATGCGGTGGCAGCGAGCGCCGTGTGCCTAGTGGTCGGCACCCGACTGTCGGTGACCGCCCGCGCCGGCCTCGACGACGCGCTCGCGGCGGTGCGGACGGTCTCGATCGGCTCGGCACCCCCATACTTGCCGTGCACGCACGTGCACACCGAAGATCTGCGAGGATCGCTGACGATGCTGACCCGGGCGTTGTCCGGGCCGGGGCAGCCAAGGGGACTGCGCGTGCCCGATTTCGTGGCAGACACCGAACTCAGTCCACCATCCTTCGCCGGCACGGGTGTGCGCTACCGCGATGCCATGGTCGTGCTCGATCGCGTGCTGCCCGACGGAACCGACATCGTCGTCGACGCCGGCAACACCGGCGCAGCCGCAATCCATCACCTCCCAGTTCGGCGCGACGGTCGGTTCGCCGTCGCACTCGGCATGGGCGGCATGGGCTACAGCTTCGGTGCCGGTATCGGGATGGCCTTCGGCCGTGCGATGAACCGCGGGCTTAGCGGGCCTAGCCGGCGCACCGTGGTGATCGCCGGGGACGGTGCATTCTTCATGCACGGCATGGAGGTGCACACCGCGGTGCAGTACCAGCTTCCGGTGACTTTCGTACTGTTCAACAACAACGCCCACGCCATGTGCGTGACCCGCGAGCAGCTGTTCTACGACGACCTGTACAGCTACAACCGGTTCGCGCCCAGCCAGCTGGGGGCCGGTCTGGCGGCCATGTTCCCCGGGCTGTCTTCGGTCGACGTGGCCGACGTCGACGCACTACCTGCAGCACTGGAACGGGCAATGGCCGTCGACGGTCCGTCCGTGGTCACCGTCGAGTGCTCCGCAGACGAAATCCCGCCATTCGCGGCATTCCTGAACAGACAACCTGCCAATCAGGTTGTCGAACAACAGATCACAACCCTAAAGGAGAACCGATTCCATGTCCCTAGTAGCGCTTGACGATATCGCCGTCCACAGCGGCACCACCGAGCCGATCGAGGGAGTGGTCCGTATCGAGACCTCGCCGCTCGAGGAGACCGCCCCGATGTTCATGGAGAAGATGCGGTCGGTGTACCCGCACGAAGAGGTCTTCGGTAAGTACTGCACGGTCAACGACTACGTCGACTGCCCGCCCGACGAGCTGTTCGAATACTTGGCCCACACCCGCAGCCTCGAGGAGTGGACCTATACCCTGCGTGACTTCACCCCCACCGAGGAGTCCGGGCTCTGGCTGGCCTACGACCGGTTGCTTCCGGACACCACGATCTACACCCGCACGGTGGCCAACGCGGAGGCCCGTACCGTCGATTACCACTGCGCCTGGGACCAGGGCGAGCACCTGTGGATGATCTACCTGATGCGGGTCCTCGACGCGCAGGTGGTGCTCGGCAAGCCCGGTTCCGTTGTGCTGTGGACCAATTGCCGTCACGCGTTCTATGACAACAACCCGCATCCCGAGGCCGCCCCGCCACAGCGCACGGGCTGGGTCGGCGACTTCTGGGACTTATTCGGTGCCGGTCATGGGCTGGAGCTGAACAACCTCAAGTCAATCGCCGAGTACCGCCACCGCAACGGACTGCCGGTCACGCCGGCCTGGATGAGTGCATCATGAACCAACCCACCGTCAGCCTGACTGACGTCTCCACCTACCTGCCCGGCGAACCTGTCGGCGCCGACTACTACGCGCAGTTCGCCGGTTCGGACGACCTGGCGGCCAACCTGATGTTCCGTGCGCCCAAGTTCCGCCATCATGTCGGGCCGGACGAAACCGTGATCGACATGGTCGAGCAGGCCGCACAGGGCCTGATCGAACGGCACGGCCGGGACGTCATTGCCAACGTCGACGTGCTGATCACCCACGCCCAAATGCCCGACGTGCCGTTCTACGGCGGGGGCGGCGGCATCGCGCACCGCTTGGGCATGCGTCCTGACTGGGTGCTGGATCTGCACAACGGCGGGTGCGCGGCATTCGTGCTGGGTCTCAAAGTGGCCCGTCAACTGCTCGCGTCCGGACAAGGGCGCACAGCGCTTATCGCGGTCGCCCAGAACGCCGCGGGCCAGATTTTCGACCAGCCCGGGGTGCGCCGCAAGGCGCAGTCGTCCGTGCCCGGTGACGGCGCCGCGGTTGGACTAGTCACCTTGTCGGACGAGTCGCCGATACTCGACATCGAGTGCCGCACCTACGGCGAATACGCCGGCGACATGACGCTCGTTATCGACCCGCTCCGCAAGTGGTGGCAGCCCGGCCCCGGTGAGGGCTGCATCGGGTTCAACGAAACCAACATCGCCAAGGTGCTCGCTCGCGGCAACCAGCAGGTCCCCGAAGTGGCGCTTGCGGTCTGCGATCGAATCGGCCTGTCGTCCAAGGACATCGACCTGCTGGTCACCAATCAGCCAAACCGCGTGTTCCTGCGCAACTGGCGCGAAGCGCTCGAGGTGCCCGAATCGAGACACCTCGATACTTTTGACGAATGCGGCAACCTGTTCGGCGCCGGCATCCCGATCAACCTGGATCATGCGATATCCGACGGTCAGGTCAAGGCCGGCGACGTCGTGATGATGGCGGCCTTCGCGCACGCCGGCGACTTCGCGGGTGCGGCGGCGGTCCGCTGGGGCGGACGAAGCTGATGCTACCCCTCATGGAGGCGAACCCTGTCACCGCGGAGATCCTCGACACGCTGCCGAACGCGACCGATCCATTCGCGTTGTCGCTCAACGAGAACCCGTTTCCGCCGCTGCCGGCGGTGCGGTCGGCGCTGATCCGCTCGATCGATGTCGCCAACCGGTATCCGGAGTTCCTGCCTGAACGGCTGCGCCGCTTGATCGCGGGTCATATCGGGGTCCGCGACGACCAGGTCGTGCTCGGAGCGGGTGCGAGCGGGGTGGTGATGCAGGTCCTGCATGCGGTGACGCGGCCCGGTGATCGGATTGTGTTCAGCGAGCCGACTTTCGACGGGTATCCGATCTTCGCCCGGATGGCGCGCCTGACAGCGGTTACTGTTCCGCTCGACAAGCGCGGCCACCACGACTTGGAGGCAATGGCCGAAGCGGCGGCGGGCGCCAGCGTCGTCGTCTTGTGTCGTCCGCACAATCCGACCGGCACCGTCGAGCCCGTCGCGGATGTGGAGCGATTCCTGCGGCGGGTGCCAGACGACACCATCGTGCTGCTCGACGAGGCCTACATCGAATTTGTCGCCCCCCAGCACCGCATCGACGGACCGGGCCTGATCCGGCGCTTTCCGAATGTTGTAGTGTTGCGGACGTTTTCGAAGGCCTATGGGTTGGCCGGACTTCGCATCGGGTACGGGTTCGCGTCGCCAGAACTGACCACGATAGTGTGGGGGATGCAATTGCCGTTCGGCGTGGGCATCACCAGCTTGGCCGCGGTGTCGGCGTCCTACGATGCCGAAGACCAGTTGCGGCAACGCATTCTGCGAATCACCGGTGAGCGGGATTACCTGTGCCGGCGCCTTCGGGCGATGGGTGTATACACCACCGACGGGCACGCCAACTTCGTTTACTTGCCGGCCGTCGGGCGACCCTGGCGAGAGATATTCGGCGACACCGGGCTGAAGGCCCGCTATTACCCTGACGGCGCTGCTCGGATCACCGTGGGAAGCCGCGCGTCCACCCAAGCGGTGCTGGCCGCAGTGGCAACGCGGCCGGCTGACCAAATCGCGTCCTGAAGTGCGGTAAGAAAAGGGCGTGGCCGCATCCGAATCCGACAAACCGATCGTTCAGGCGATGGTCGACTGGGAGCGTGCTGGTCGGCCCGCGGCATTCAAAGAGCGGACGCAGCAATGAGTTCGACGGCAACCTGGACAAGGACTGGTATTGCGGCCTATTGGCCTCAGCGCGGCCTATCTCGTCAGCCGCCGAGGTGCGGCCGACCGCTGAAGCCAAATTGTTGCCATAGTGCTGCGTTTCAGTACAGCGACACCACATTGTCTGGCGTCGGGGTGAACTTCTCGTCGAAGTCCTGCGTGGTAGCAGTAGGAGGTTTTGAAGATGGATCCACTGCTGACCGTCTACTTTTCAGCCGGCACGTCGTTCGCTGGACTTGGCCTGGTGAAGTTGCAAGCGCGACTTGAGCGATGGGCTTACGAACGGCACGCAGAGGACTGATGTGAGTCGTTCCGCGAAGTTGATGCCAGTGCCCAACGCGCCGTCGACCCGGTCGCTTCGGATCCTCGTTGTCGGCGCCGGTGTGGGCGGCATTTCCATTGCTCGGGGATTATTGCGCGACGGACACGACGTCACCGTCTTCGAACGGCGGCCGGATGTGAAGGCAGGCGGCGGCGCCGTCACCATCTGGTCCAATGGCGCGACCGTTCTGGGGCAGCTGGGGGTCGATATGGACGGGGCCGGTCAGCCGCTGTCCACCGTGCGGGTCGTGACAGCCACGGGCCGCCGAGTCACCACTATGGACCTGACTGCGATCGTGGACCGGCTGGGCGCACCAGTTCGGATGGTCCCACGTCGCGTCCTGCTTGAACGGCTGCTGGAAGGCTTTCCGGCCGATCGCATCCGGTGCAATACCCGTGCGATCGGGGTCGTCAGTACGCAAAACGGAGTTCGGCTCGAGTTCGAAGACGGCAGCTCGGCCGAGGGAGATGTGTTGATCGGTGCGGATGGCCTGCACTCGATGGTTCGAGACATCGTCGGCGCGCAACCCGCGGAGCCGACCGGCTGGTGCAGCTGGCAGGGACTGGTCAACCTTCCACACGTCGCCGACAAGCATGTCGCACAAATGATTATCGGCGAGCACGGAAACATTGGCCTGTGGCCGGCTGGAGGTTCGGATGTGCAGTGGTGGTTCGACTTGCCCTGGTCGCCCGACTTCGTCAGACCGGGACGTCCGATCGACATGATCCGGTCCAATTTCAAAGGATGGTCCGACTCGGCCGATCGAGTACTCGCGACATTGACTGACGAGGATCTGGCCCGTTCGCCGTTCCCGCATTTTCGGCATCCGATCCCCCGCCCGGGCCAAGGCGCGGTTACGTTGCTTGGCGATGCCGCGCACACGATGCCGCCCACCCTTGCGCAGGGGACCAATCAGGCGCTGCTCGACACGATGGTGTTGTGCAAGGCGCTTTCGGATTTCGTAAAGGGCTGCAACGGCGTGCGCAGCAGCAACCGTGATCTCTCAAGCGCGCTGCGCTGGTACGAGAACACCAGGCGACGCAAGGTCAAGGCCGTGTCCTGGGTGACCACGCTGCAAGTGTCCCGCAGTGAGTCCGCGCTCAGGCCGGCGGCGATGATCTCGGACCGGTTCATGACCTGGGCGCTGACGACGTTTCTGCGTGCGGTGAGTCACCGCCGGATGTCTGCGGAGATCAGCCGAGACCTCGGGGCCGCGACGACCACCCATCTTGTCCATGCCAATGCATAAATTGAGCAAGTCGCCCCGCACGAACCCCGAAGGTGAGTCGGCGAGCACCAAGGTGCCACCCGCCAAGCTGGCCCGCGTTGTCGAGTGGATTCGCCACTACCTGTATCGGCTCCATCAACGGCTCACACCCGCGCCGGCAGCGATGATGGAGATGATCATTGCCACCTGGATGTCGCAGGCGATCACGGTGGCGGCCCAACTCGGTGTCGCCGATGTCCTCAGCAACGGGCCGCTGCCGATCGAGGAGCTGGCCGCCCGGGTGGGCGCGGACGCGGACGCGCTACGCCGGCTGCTGCGGGCCTTGATCAGCAAGGGCATCTTCCGTCGTCGCCGCGACGGACGCTATGAGCTGAATTCCCTTGCCGGCACCCTGCGTTCGGACGCACCGATCTCGATGACTTGGGCGGCGCAGTTCTACGGGTCGGGGGAGCAGCGCGAACGCTGGACCCTGATGGTGGATTCGATCCGAACCGGGAGTTCGGTCGTCCCCGCATTGCGCGGCAAGGAGAGCTTCGACTACTTCGCCGGGCAGCCCGAGCTTGCCGAACTTTTCAACCAGACGATGACGAGTGTTTCCGAGCTGACGGACGGGCCGGTGGTAGCCGGGTACGATTTCAGCGCCTATCCCACGATCGTCGACGTGGGCGGTGGGCACGGCCCACTGTTGGCCGCCATCCTGGCGGGGGCGCCGGCTTCTCGGGGCGTCCTGTACGACCTGTCGTCGGTTGTTGCGAGCGCTCCAAGGCTGTTGCGCGAGCGCAAAGTCGCTGACCGGGTACGTATCGCGGAGGGATCGTTTTTCGACAGCGTTCCAACCGGTGGGGACGCCTACATCCTCAAGAACATCGTCCACGACTGGCCCGACGAGAAGGCGGTGCAGATCCTACGTAACGTTCGTACGGCAGCCGGCCCCGGAGCCACGGTGCTGCTGGTCGAGTTGGTCATCCCCAAGCACAACCGTGACTTCCCGGGAAAATGGGTGGATTTGGAGATGCTGCTGAATTTGGGGGCCCGCGAACGCACTGCCGCCGAGTACCGAGACCTGCTCAGCCAAGCCGGATTCCAGATGACACGGGTCGTGCAAACCGCTTCACCCCTCAGCGTGGTCGAGGCCCGAGCGGCGTAACTATAACCGCCCGTGATGCTGGCAAGTCGGGTTAGCTCTCCGGCCGACCCTGTGCGTGAACAGGAGTTGGTGACGGTCGGCGAAATACCCGTTGAACGGTCGGCCCAATTGGTTTTACGGTTGCTTTACCTGGATAGGCGGGGTAGACCTAAGGGTACGGATCCACGGCAGACCAAGGTCGGACCGGAAGAGAAGATTCCTCCTCTCGGCTGTGGCGGCCGGTACGAGCACCAGGCACCCACGCAAAGCAATGCCCATCAACTGGGCACAGTGCGGTGGGCCTGCGTCAGGCGGGAAATGTCTCCTGACGCCGAGGTCACATTTCACCGCGCCATCATGCGCGATTGGTAACCAGGTGGATCGTGCTTCGGACGGCGCTCCTTTTCGTCAGGAGCGCCGTCCGACCGTTTACGACTGTGCCGAAGTCCGCTCACCATGTAGGGCACGCGCACTTCTTCGGTCCAGGCACTGAACCCGGCTACCGGCTCGGCCAATCCATCTGCGGCGTCCTCAGCACGAATCACCCGTTCGGATCCGTGGTCCAGTCGCCGAAATTGCGAGGTAAATATGGACGACTTGGGCGGGGATCGTACAGACTTAGATCGCGAACCCCAGCTCGCTGAGCTATGACTCGCAATCTTCAACTGGACGAGACACGCAGGACCGCCTAAGTGCTGCTGATAAGTGCTTGAACGTCAGAGCTTTTCGGCGTCCTTCGCGTACCGTGCCCAATGGACGTTTGTCCTACTGATTTAGGGCTGGCTAAACGCGTCTTAAAACCGGCGGGAGCCAACGAAAACCACGACCAACCCGCGGGCTGGTTGAGGCCGATGAACGGCGGCACAGTCGGGGTGGACGAGCCCGCCGCCAGTTCAGCACTCGGTTGGTGCTGGCGCTTACGCAATTAATCTCCCAAAACGCGTCCTTTTTAGCTGGTGTATCGCTAGCATGTTCGACCAGGTGAAGGTGTGGGAAGGCCTGCCAGTGAGCGAGGTGGCGTTCGAGCGTTACCGGCTGCCGACGCTGATCGGCCACGGCGGAATGGGCAAGGTTATCGCGGCGGCCGGCATAGCTCTCGCACCGTTCTCGGTGGTAGCCACGACACCCGGTGTGGCACAGGCGGCTCCATGTATCGGCGTCGGGGCAGACCACATGAGCTGCCGGAACTGTCTGACTTCGGTGGCGCTGGATCCTAATCTGACGAACCAGGTGTGCTTCGGAATAGGTGCGGCGGGCCCCGCCGCGCCGCCCCACCCGGGCAATGCGCCCCCGAGCAGGGTGCCGGTGCAGACTCCACAGGTCGTTCCGCCAAGTCCCCCGCCCGCGCCGCCGAGCGTGACGCCGATGCAGATTCCGGAGGCTCCGCCGATGCCCGCTCTGCCGGAGCCCGCGCCGCCGAGCGTGACGGTGCAGACGCCACAGGTCGTTCCGCCAAGTCCCCCGCCCCCGGGCATGATTCCGGTGCAGCCCCCCAAGATCAATCCGC
>DATIOT010000356.1:0-4798 GCA_035472875.1 Mycobacterium sp. | reverse complement strand
GGTGCCACCACCGAGATCCCCTTGCCGGCCAGTGTGTTCATCGCGTTACCGGCGGTGACCCAGTTGCTGACGTCCGGCGCCGCATTGAAGGGATCTAGCAGATACACCGCGTGCGGCCCGCCGGCCAGGAAGGCCACCGGGATGTCACGACCCATCGCTGCCGACGGCACCATCAGGCTTTCGTAGCCCGCCGCCTTGGCTTTGCCCGTGGTTCCTGCCGCTACCGTCACACCGCCCAGCCCGACTACTAGTGCCGCAACGAAGAACATCCGCAGAAGCGCTGACAGACCCTGTACGCCCCTCATGTCCACCCTCCATCGTCTAGTCGCTGTGTGCACATTAACCAGCGTCGAAGTAGGGCCGCCCCGCAGGGTAGTGAAATGGACCACACCGCCGCCGTGGGATGCCGCAGACGGTTAACGGCGGCGTCCCGGGAAGGGATCGCCGCCGTTAACCGTATTAGTTCCGGCTGCCTACTAGGTGCCCTGGCTGGTGGTGCCTGCAGTGCCACCGGTGTTGGGCGTAGCACCCAACGTCGCCTGCAGATCGCCCTTCATGGCGTTGACCTGCGCGCCCCAGTATGGCCAGTCGTGCGTGCCGTTGGCGTCGAAGTTCCACACGGCGTTGTGACCACCGGCGGCGTTATACGCGTCCTGGAACTTCAGGTTGCTGGTCCGCACGAAGCCCTCCAGGAACTTCGCGGGCAGGTTGTCGCCGCCCAGATCCGTCGGCTTGCCGTTACCGCAGTACACCCAGATGCGGGTGTTGTTGGCTACCAGTTTCCCGACCTGCAGCGACGGGTCATTGCGCGCCCACGCGGGGTCCTCCTTCGGTCCCCACATGTCCGCGGCCTTGTAGCCGCCCGCGTCGCCCATGGACAGGCCGATCAGCGACGGCCCCATGCCCTGGGACGGGTCCAACAGTGCCGACAGCGAGCCGGCGTAGATGAACTGGTTGGGGTGGTAGGCCGCCAAGATCAGCGCCGACGACCCGGCCATTGACAGTCCGACCGCGGCGCTGCCGGTCGGCTTGACTTGCTTTTGGGCCGACAGGTACTGCGGCAGCTCGCTGGTCAGGAAGGTTTCCCACTTGTAGGTGGTGCAGCCAGCCTTACCGCAGGCGGGCTTGTACCAGTCGGAGTAGAAGCTGGACTGCCCGCCGACCGGCATGACGACCGAAATGCCCGACTGGTAGTACCACTCGAAGGCAGGGGTGTTGATGTCCCAGCCGTTGTAGTCGTCTTGTGCGCGCATACCGTCCAGCAGATACAGCGCGGGCGAGTTGGCGCCACCGCTTTGGAACTGAACTTTGATATCCCGGCCCATCCCGGCCGACGGAACCTGCAGATACTCCACCGGCAGGCCTGGGCGAGAGAACGCCCCAGCCGTTGCGGAGCCCCCTACGACGCCGATCAGACCCGACAGCAGGGCTGCACCAACAGCACCCGCCACGAGCCGGCGCGGCATAGCCGCGACGGCACCGCGAAATCTGTCAACAAGTTTCATCCTTGCTTCCTCATCCTTTCGGCGCATCCTTCGTCCGGACGCATCGTCGATTGGGTCGGACTGCATGCGCTGGGCGCAGCAGTGCCCGTGTAGTCAACCACAACATCGGGCGTTCCCTCGCATCGAGAACGTCCCGCAAACCCTCACCCGGCCGTCATTTCCGGCAGTTCTCAGGCCGGACTGGGTGGCCGGAAAGGACATTTCCGCATGTGCCCGCCCGTCGTTACGCACTGGTGACGGCAGAAATGTGATTTTGCTGTCAATATCCCCACCCGGTGGACGGGTGATCGGTTCGAGATCTGTCGAAAAAATCTGCCGAGGGCTCACTCCCGGGGAGGCGGCGGGCTTGCCTCGGGCACCGGGAGCCCACACTTGGCGAGCTCGTAGAGCGGAACGCGGTCGATCCGGTACCGGGTGAATTCGAAGGAGTTCAAGAAGTTTGAGAAGAATCGGTGCGGTGTCATCGGGGCACGCACCGAGCTCAGCACCGCCTGGGTCTCGGGGCATTGCAGGGCCGCTACCGCCTGGGCGACCCAGTTCACGTCTAGATAGCCCGGAATGCCCGGATACACCTTCACCCACGGGCCGTCGGCGATCACCCAGTCCGGGAAGAGGTTCTTGTCATGCCCGATCCGGCCGTGTTTCAGTCGCGCCGTGTGTTGTGCAATTGGGTTTGCCAGCCCGATTTGGTCGATCACCCTGACATCGAGTCCGACATTCATCCCCACCATGCCCAGGTTGGTGAAAAACACTGTGTGTTGCGGCTTTTGGGGCGTCTTGCCGTTCGGCGGACTTCCCGGCGGCGGCGGTGGCTGAGCCATCGGCACCAGATCCCACTGCGTGTAGTTCCCAGACGGCAGCAACAACGCCCCGTCGGGAGTGTTGTCGAGCGCTGTCAGGATCGCGGCCATCCTCGGGTAGCCCAAGTAGTCAGCGGCGGTCAGCGGATGTGCGTGACCGGTGGCCTGCGCATAGAAGCGGCGTTCATCGACAATCCCGGAATAGGTGACGTGGGTGGCGTCGTCACCCATCCCCGGCGAGTTTGCTGCCCACAGTGACCAGCCCGCGACGCCCACCCACAGCAGGCTCGCCGCACCGGCCAGCCAATAACCGGTCTCCCGCGAATAATCCTTGCCGTCGGGAATGGCCACGGGGATCACGGCCACCGGAGCCAGCAAACAAAATAGCGGTGCCAGCAACACCCGGGCGTGCATGAAATCGCCGCCTTGCCGAATCCAGTAGAGCCCCTGCAATAGTCCACTCACCAGGACGAAGGCCACCACTGCCGGCGGGCTTTGCACCGCCCGGGCCACCCGGCCGTAGTTAGGCGCCCGCTCCGGGCGCAGGAACGAAGGCCGGCGACGCGCTGCCATCAACAGCAGTCCCAGCGGCAGCAGCAGCACCACCGGCACCCACACCGCGTAGGGCACATTGAAGTTGGAGAGATAGATCATGCCCTGGGACCACTTGTCACCGGCGGCGTCCTTGGCCAGAGCGGTACCGGGCACCAGCAGGCCGTAGTAGCCCATCCGGAAAATCTCGTAGGCGACCGGCAGAAATCCGCCGGCCACCACGATGAGTACGCGACGCTGCCAGGTACGGGCCGCGATCAACATCATGATCAGCGCCAGCCCGCCCATCAGCGCAAAATCGGGCCGCACCAGAACGCTGAACCCGGCGACGAAAGCCAGCGCACCGATGAATACCCGGTTATCCGGACGGGTCCGCAGCGGCTGCGCCCAGCAGACCATCATCCACCACAGCAACCCCAGATAGGCCAGCGCCAGGCCGCTCTCCAGACCGGAGGTGGCGAAGTCACGAGACGGTGGCAGCGCGATGTAGACCAACGCCCCGGCGGGCAGCATGATCGCCCTGCGTCCCCGCAAGCTGGGTGCGTAGAGCCGGCCGGCGCCCAACATGAGCAGTGCCACGCCCAGCACGGACAGCCCCAGAGCCAGTGCCAACGCCACGTATTCCATACGCATCGGCCCGCCGATCCAGCTTCCCGCGTACATCAGGTAGGTCCACGCCGTGGAGGTGTTCGCCTCCACCCGCTCGCCCTGATTGAAAACCGGCCCGTTGCCAGCCAGCAGATTGCGCACCGTGCGCAGCACGATCAGTCCGTCGTCGGCCATCCAGCGTCGTTGCCAACTCCCCCACCCGAACAGCACGGCGACCAACGCCACGCTGATCCACAGGCTGACCCGAACCACGGGGTCGTACGGGAATACCGGCCGGCCGACCCGCCTGACCACCGCCCGACGGCGTATCACCCCCACCTTCAGGGCGTTCAGTTGGGGGCTAGCCGAAGGCAACGGCGGCTCCAACTGTTGCGATCCACGCCAGCGCCAACGCCTGCAACACCCGGTCACGGAGCGCAATGTCTTCGGGCTCCCCGGCCAGTCCGCCGTCGACGTCCACCGCATAGCGCAGGATCGCGATGGTGAACGGCACCATCGACACCGCGAACCAGGACCCCGAGTGGCGGTCACGCTCGAACGCCCACAGGCCATAGCACACCACCACCGCGGTGGCCGACATCGTCCAGACGAATCGCAGATAGGTGCTGGTGTAGCTCTCCAGCGCCTTGCGGATCGCCGCGCCGGTGCGCTCGGCGACTTGCAGCTCGGCGTAGCGCTTGCCGGCCACCATGAACAGCGACCCGAACGCCATCATCAGCAAAAACCATTGCGACAGCGGGATATTCGCGGCCACACCGCCGGCGATGGCCCGAAGCAAAAAGCCCGACGATACGACGCAGATGTCCATCACCGCTTGGTGCTTGAGGCCGAAGCAATACCCCAGCTGCATACCGATGTAGACGGCCATCACCAGCGCCAGGTTGGGCGTCAGCCACCAGGCAATGGCAAGAGAGGCCACCCCCAGCACCACCGCGAGAGTGTAGGCCAGCCACTCGGGCACCACACCGGCCGCGATCGGGCGAAACCTCTTGGTCGGGTGCGCGCGGTCGGCGTCGACGTCGCGGGCGTCGTTGATCAGGTATATCGACGAGGCCGCCAGGCAGAACACCACGAATGCCACCGATACCCTGGCCAGCACCTCGGCGTAGTCGTAGCGAACCGGGCCGCCCAACGCGGCCAGTGGCGCGGCCAGCACCAGCACGTTCTTCACCCATTGCCGCGGGCGGATCGCCTTGACCACCCCGGTGATCAGGTTGGCCGGAGGTCCGGTCACCACGTCTTCACTCATTCGGCCACGCCTTCCGCGCTCGCCCCGCGATCCCCGCGACGGCAGCACCGAGCCCGATGCCGAAGGCCACGTCGCTGGGATAG
>DATIOT010000355.1:0-7213 GCA_035472875.1 Mycobacterium sp. | reverse complement strand
CCGACAGCGAACATCGAGCGCAAGATCCGCCGTACCATGTCCGAAAGACGCTCTTTGGGCAGCCTGCCGTCGATGTAGGCGGCTCGCAGGTCGTCGGCGAATGCCTCCGACTGCCAGAACAGCGCGTCGAGCTGCGCACCGCACTCTTGGTCGAGGCCGGCAACCGCACATTCCCAGCTCGGTGTCGCGCCCCAATCGGACATGACCCAACCGCGGTATCCCCAGGCGCCTTTCAGCACGTCATTGATCAAGACGTCGTTTGCGGCCGCGTAATCGCCGTTGACCTTGTTGTAGGCCGTCATCACGGCACCCGGCTGCGACCGCTCGATGGCCATCTCGAAGGCCAGTAAGTCGGATTCGCGATGCGCGTCGGGATCGATGACCGCATTGAGCCAGTGCCGATTGGTCTCGTTGCAGTTCAGCGAATAGTGCTTGGTCGTCGAGATGACACCCTGTTGCTGAATCCCGTTGATCGACTCCGCTGCCATCGTTCCGCTCAAAAGCGGGTCCTCGGAAAGGTATTCGAAGTTGCGGCCGTTACGCGGGTCGCGAGCCAGGTTGATCGCGCCCGCCAACTGCACGTTGAAACCGCGGCTGCGCGCCTCTTGGCCGATCATGTCGCCCGATACGCGGGCGAGTGACGGGTTGAAACTTGCGGCCAGCGCCAGCCCGGACGGCAGCGCGGTGGCAGTGTCACCCGGGCGGTATCCGGGGTTGGTGACGCCAAGGCCTGCGTCACTCATCAGCAGCGCGGGGACACCGAGCCGGGGAATCCCGGGCACATACCCAGCGCTCATCGGAACGCCCGGCGGGATGCGCGCATCCCGCAGTGGCCACAGTTCGCCCGCCCCCATCACACCGACAAGCAGCGAGAATCGTTCGTCGTCGGTCATCTGGTTTTCGATTTCGCGCGCCCGGACGTCGGCCTCTAGATCGTTCACCGCACACCCTCCTTGGCGTACACCACCCGCAGCACATGCCCGAGTTCCGGTCCCATCACCAGCTCCGTCAACGTGCAGATCGTCGCGACGAAGGCCGGACCGTGCGGTGGCTGCGCCTGGCACAGGTGATGCGCCACCTCATGGAGCACCACCAGCTCGCGCATTGCCCAGTCGGCGGTGTCGCGGTCGGGGACCGCGATAACGCCTGTACCGTCGTGGTTTTCGTAGTGTGCGGCGGTGGCTGCCCGCCGCACCCGCACCCTCAGCGGCAAAACCTCGGGCCAATGTTGCCGCACCGCCGGTAGCGCAAGCACGTCGTCAACATAGCGCTGTACCGACGCGACCGATCCGAATCGCCCCTCCGGCGGCAGCGTCAACTGCGTACCGAAGAACTCCACAACGGGTGATCCGTGCTCGGCGGCACGGTCGAACAACGTCCGGACGAACTCCTCAGCCGCGTAAACCTTCGAGCGCTGAGAATCCCGTGGTGAGTCCCCCGGAGTCACCGGCCCAGGGCGGACCGGGCCCAGGGCAGCTCAGGGCTATTCCCGAGCCGCGCTCGCCTACCGGCCCGATCACCTGCGCGCCGCGCCGCAGACGAATATCCGGCCGAAGCCCGACTGGCTTGCCAGGTACCGCGCGCCTTCGACGCGCTGCGGTAGTAGTGGTGCAGCTCGATCTCCTTGTTCCGCAAGGCGATAGCAGTGCCCGGCGGACGATGACGGTCCTTGGTGGCTGCACGCCGGGTTTCGTCACGCGCCTGGGTCAAACGCTGACCGACGCGGGCACCGAACGCGAGCTGGAAGTTGAGCCGGGCAGTGATCGTCGGCGTGGGCCGGTGCCCACCGGAGCCGAGGTAGGCGTCCGATGCCCGCACCATCTGGACTACCAGGCTGGCATACAAGGCATGACTCGCGTCGATGTCCTCGGCGAACCCGTACGCGTAGACGAACGTCGAATTCGATGCCACATCACAGCGCACATCATTGGCCGCCGCGATCACTACGAACAGCTGCACATACGTCCGCAGCCCCTTGGTGCCCGCCGTGCCGATGGTGATGGTGCGCTGGGTCGGAGCCTGCGCCGCCGAACGGTTGGCCGAATGGGACCGCGCCACGGCCAAATCGATGGATGCCGCCGTCGCCAGCCGTTGCGCGGCGCTCATGAACGCATCGGCCTCGTGGGGGTTGTCGGTGCCTTCGGCCTGACGCAGCAGTGCGGCGATGCGCGCCAGCATTTTGTCGTCGGTCATAGCGTCAAACTACGGGAGCGATACGACACTTCGCTTACAGCCGCGCGGTGATCCAGGAGACCACATCGTCGAGTACCTGGTTCCGCTCGGGCTCGTTGAATACCTCGTGGTACAGCCCGGGATAGACCTTCAACGTGACGTCGGTAGATCCCACACATTCGACCAGGTGGCGGCTGCCTTCGACGGGGATCAGCCGGTCGTCGGAACCGTGCACCACCAGCAGGGGCGCGGTCAAGGCCGGTGCCCGCCGCGGCATGGTCTCGCCGACCTGCAGCAACGCGCGGCCGACCCCGGCGGGGACCCGTCCGTGGTACACCAACGGGTCGGTTTTATAGGCCGTCACCACCGCGGGGTCTCGGGATATGGCGTCGACGTCCAGTTCTTGCACCGGCAGGCCGGGCACCACGACGCCGAGGATATTGGCCGCGAAAGCCATCAGCGGTGGCACCTGGTCCTGGGCCGCCACTGCCGGGCCGGAAAGCACCATCATGTCGTAGTTGTCCGGGCGTTCGACGCCATAGGCGAATACGATCCCCCCGCCCATGCTGTGCCCGAGCACGATGCACTTGAGGCCGTGATGTTCCCGGGTGGCAATACCGACCAGGGTGTCGAAGTCAGCGGTGTATTCGGAGATATCCCGCACCAGCACCCGCTTGCCGCCGGAGCGGCCATGGCCACGGTGGTCCAGCGCGTACGTGACCAGCCCGGCGTCGCCGAAGCGCTGCGCGACGTGGTCGTAGCGGCGGGCATACTCGCCGAGACCGTGCGACAGCACGACCACGGCTCGCGGCGGAGTGTCCGGCGTCCAGACGTCGTAAACGATGCGCACGCCGCCGACGCCGTCGAAATTCCGTTCAGTGCGGGTCGTAGTCATTACGGGCAGCGTAATGGCTCCTCGGTCAGGCCTTTGGTGCTAGGGGTCGGAGACTCTGCGTAGGCTCATTCAGGTGAGTTCCCCCGCACGCGGGCGATACCCCCAGCTCGCAGAGAACCCAGACGGCCGAGAAATGCCGGGCGCCGGCGAGAGCGCCGGGGATTTCTCGACCCATGCCGAGCCGTACCGTCGGGAATTGCTCGCGCACTGCTATCGGATGACAGGGTCGGTGCATGACGCAGAGGATCTGGTGCAGGAGACATTTCTGCGGGCCTGGAAGGCCTACGGTCGTTTCGAGGGCAAGTCGTCGATACGAACCTGGCTGCATCGCATCGCCACCAACACGTGCCTGAGCGCGCTGGAGGGCCGGCAGCGCCGCCCATTGCCGGCGGGGCTGGGGGGACCCAGCTCCGACCCGGCCGCCGAGCTGGTGGAACGCCGCGAGGTGCCCTGGCTGGAGCCACTCCCGGACCCGACCGAAGATCCGGCGGACCCTTCTGTGATCGTCGGGTCACGCGAGTCGGTGCGGTTGGCGTTTGTCGCTGCGCTGCAGCACCTCTCACCGCGACAACGGGCGGTGCTGCTGCTGCGCGACGTACTGCAGTGGAAGTCCGCCGAGGTGGCCACGGCGATCGGCAGCACCACGATCGCGGTCAACAGCCTGCTGCAGCGAGCCCGGTCGCAGCTGGAGGCAGTCCGGCCCAGGTCCGGCGATCGGCTGGCGGCTCCCGAGTCGGCACAGGCACAGGACCTGCTGGCCCGCTACATCGCGGCGTTCGAGTCCTATGACATCGATCGGTTGGTGGAACTGTTCACCGCCGAGGCGGTCTGGGAAATGCCGCCATACACCGGTTGGTACCAAGGCCCGCAGGCCATCATCACCCTCATTCACCAGCAGTGCCCCGCCGAATCAGCCGGCGATATGCGCATGATCCCGTTGACCGCCAACGGCCAGCCCGCCGCGGCGTTGTATATGCGTGCTGGTGATGTGCACGTTCCTTTTCAGTTGCATGTGCTGGATGCGCGCAGCGACGGGGTGTCACACGTGGTGGCGTTCCTCGACGACACGTTGTTCGCGAAATTCGGGCTGCCGGAGTCACTATGACCGAATCCTTAGTCGTCACGTCTGCGCCGGGTAAGCCGCTTCTGCTGTTGGGCGCCTTTGACATTGACAGCGTCGGGTATGTCGCCGAAGAGTTCTTCATATCCGGCACAGCCTCGTCCTACACCCCGGTAGGGGAGCTGAGTCCGGATGGCCGGTGGGATGTAACGCGTTCCGGCACCGCCGATTACACCACTCGGGTAGTGGTGCTGACGCCAGCCGATCGCCCGCAGTTCAATGGCACCGTGCTGGTCGAGTGGCTCAATGTGAGTGGCGGTATAGATGCGCCGGCCGTGTGGATGATGGCGCACCGCGAAATACTGCGCGCGGGCTACGCCTACGTCGCGGTCTCGGCCCAGAAGGTCGGAGTGGACGGCGGCGCGAGCCTGCTCGGGATGGACATGTCCCTCAAGAGTCAGGATCCGACACGATATGCGAGTCTGAACCACCCAGGCGATGCCTTCGCCTTCGACATCTATTCCCAGGTCGGCGGGCTCGTCAGGAATGCGGGTGATGGCATTCTGGGCGAGCTGCGCCCGCAGCAGGTGGTGGCCATCGGAGAGTCTCAATCGGCGATGTTCCTCACGACCTACATCAATGCCGTCGATCCGCTTGCCCAGGTCTACGACGGCTTTCTGGTGCATTCCCGATTCGGACCGACCGCCCCACTGGACGGCAGTTCCTTGATCGCCGAATTGGAATCGTCCGACGGGTCGCAGGTGGCGGTGAGGTTCCGTCCGGGCCTGCGCGTCCCGCTGATCACGATCATCACCGAAACGGACCTTTTCGGCAATGTGACGCTGGGCTATTACTTCGCGAGGCAACCCGACAACGAGTGGTTACGAGTCTGGGAGATATCCGGCGCCGCTCACGCCGACAACTACACAATTCAGGTGGCGCCGATCGACTCCGGTTCGGCACCGCTCGACGACATCGCGGCGGCCTACGCGCCGACCAACATGCTGATGGGCCAGCAACTTGGGCACTACATCAACTTCGCACCGCAACATCATTACGTGGTGCAGGCGTCGATCGCCGCGCTAGACAAGTGGGTCCGCACCGGCGAGCCAGCGCCCGCCGCCGCGCCCATAAGGGTGCCCGATACCGACCAGCCCCAGCCCGTTCTCGACGCCAACGGCCTCGCCGAGGGCGGTATCCGGACCCCATGGGTGGACGTACCGATTGCGCGCACCTCCGGTGTCGGCGCCGACGAGAGCATCATGTCTGCTATCTTCGGCTCTGGGGAACCCTTCGACGCCGCCACTTTGCGCCGGCTCTACCCGGGCGGGCCCGGCGAGTATCTGGGCAGGTTCACGGCCGCGCTCGACACGGCGATCCAATCCGGGTTCATCCTGCCGGCAGATCGCGCCGAGATCCTCGAACTCGCCACCGCCACGTACCCTGGCAGCCGATCAGAATAGGCGGCTATCCGGTGACGGCCCCGCCACCGGCCGGACCAAGCCGGCCCCGCTGATCAACGGCAGGTCCAGTGCGGACAGCAGACCGGGCGGGGCCGCGCACACCGCGGGGATGGCGTTGACCATCCGCGACGAGCCCGCCATGCGGGCACCCAGATCATGGTCGCCGTCGTCGGCCATCTCGAATTCGCACCGCATGCTCGGGGAACCCTCGATCTCAACGCGATAGAGACCGCGCCCGGTTGCCAATCCGTAGCCAAGGTCCTTGGGCTCGATGGAAATGTTCGGTTGCGGCCAGTCGACAGCGATGTCGTCGCGCATCCGGGTGACGTGGTCGAGCACGAAAGTCGGTGTGTCGCCGACGTAGCCGGTCAACGTCGACCGCATCGCCGCGATCGTCCCGGCCGCGATGTGCCCGGTGGGCGTGTCGAATGACTCGGTGGCCGGGACGCGCTCGTTGGTCTCCTCGATGTTGTCGATCTTGACGCCCAGTCCGGCGGCGAGCTGATGCAGCACCGGGCCCCATCCGAAGGTGAACACCCCGGGCGTCGCCGCGAAGGCGGTGAATTCCGGCGGCTTGCCGAATCCGAGAATCTCGTACACCGCGGCCTTGTCCGGGTAGGTGGCGTAATTGAACATCTCGGTCACCCGCACCGACTCGATGACGCGGGAGATTCCGGTAAGGACCAGCGGCAGAACATCGTTGGCGAAGCCGGAATCGATGCCGGTGGTAAAGAACGACACTCCGCCGTCGAGTGCAGCCTGCCGTAGCGGCTCGGTGAAGGCGGAGTCGACGGCATCGGGAAACACCAGCGGCACCACCGAACACGACACCACGTTCTTGCCGGCCCGCAGGATGGACACCATGTCCTCGACCGCCTCCAGCGGCCGCAGGTTGGCGCCTGCGGCGTACACCACCACGTCTGCGTCCCCGGCGAGCATCGGCGCCGGGTTTTGCGTGGCCACCACCCCGACCGGTGCGGCGCCGCACAGCTCTGCGGCATCGCGCCCGGCTTTGGCGTCGCTGTGGACGACAAGATCGACCAGTTGCAGCTGCGGGTGGTCGATCACGCCACGTAGGGCGATCACGCCCATCGAACCCGGACCCCAAACGCCCACCTTTAACACCGCATGCCTCCTAATATTAGGATAGCTTCTGTTAGATTTAGGACGGATGTTAGGGAGCTGGCATTGGGTACGTCAACCGCCAAGTCGCCGCCTACCGGTCGCGTGATGGACGTGCTTGCCACCCTGGCGGATTCACCGAACGGGCGGACATCGGCCGAGCTGGCCAAGATGTGCGAGATCAGCACCTCGACGTGCGCCTTGGTGCTCGCCGAGTTGGAACGACGCGCGTGGGTGGCGCGGCGCGAGGAGCGCCGCTTTTGCCTGGGCAGCGGCTTGTTCGGGCTGGTGCACGGCCTGCGGATGCAGTTCCCGCTGTTGGACCGTGGCCGCGAGGCGCTGCGCTTCCTGCACGACACGCTGGGCGCGGGCTGCTCGATGTCGAAGATCGGCGACCGGCATCTGACCACCGTCGACACCGTCGGCCATGGTACCGACGGGGAGCATGCCGTAGGGCAGCGCTTCCCCATTGATCCGCCGTTCGGGCTGGTTGCGATGGCC
>DATIOT010000354.1:0-16989 GCA_035472875.1 Mycobacterium sp. | reverse complement strand
GCCCCTGTCCTTGGCGAGGTACCCCCCATGACGCCGCGGCGGCCACTTGACGATGTTCTGACGTTTCACCGCGATACAAGTGGTTGAGCGGTGGGGCGACCATCACACACCGCCGGGCCGCGGCCGCGAAGTCGGACCCTGGTCGTCGTCGACGACAGGCCACGACAAGGCGAGACCTGAAGAACTCTGTGCCCGCAACACCGGCTTCTTCGCCGTGAATGCCCGTTCGCCTGGCCAGCACGACCACGCCCGTGTGAGTTTCGTGCACATCGACGTAGGGCACCGCAGTCGTTAGTGACCATCGTTGTCTGCGCCGCGTGCGGCTATCCCACGGTCGGCCCCCATCTGTGCTTCTACTGCCGCCCCGTAGGAGCACTGACCGCCGGTGACCAAACGCGGTTGAGCCGATATGAGCCGCGACTCTCACAGTTCGCAGGTGATGTACTTAGGGGCTAGTTGGGCCGCTTCGCGCGCCACCATTGATGATTTTGACATCGTGCTCATCCCCTCTAAGGCGGTGGGTCCAAGGGCCCTTTCGTTACTTCAGTGCTGATCAGATCGCGCCAGGGTTGAATGCCGGCCCGTCCAGATCGCCCTCGTCCTCGTCCTCGACGACTTGCGCCGTCCGCAAGTCAATCGGCCTAATGTCCCTGTCGACGGAGAGGAACTGTCTGATCAGCTGCGTCAGCGTGTGCGTCGGCACACCCTCATCAATGCGGGTGGCGATCTGCCGGCGCAGGACGACCAGCATTTCACGCTCAGAAGACTCAACAGCGGAGGTCAGACGTGTTTTCGGCCGGCCACGCCGACGATGGAGCGTCGGATGGTCGCTAACTGTCGCTAATTTCCGGGCCATCCAATTCTCCAATCCTGTTGCGGCGCAATCGTTTTCGATTCGCCGAATATCGTTGCGTTTCAACCGTTTTCGTTTGCTTTCCGGCCGTTTTTTCGTGGTAAATAAATAGAGCACGACCCTTGACGGCACCTCCACTCCACTGCCCCGAATCCTGGCAAACACCACCGACTTGATCGCCGGTCCCGCCGCCGGCGGGCAGCGCGATGACGTTCGAGTCCAGATCACGCTCTCGCCGCTCTCGGGCCTCTGGCTTCCACCGCCCCGGTCGCCCCAACGTCTACTATCTTTGCATTACTGCAGGTCAGTCGGGTGAGCGTGTTTCCGCAACGCCATACTGTGGTTGCCACGACGTTCGCGACGGCAGTTCGCCGCGGGCCCGGACGGGTTGCGTTACCTCACCGTGCAAGGCGGGATCGATTCGCATACCGGGCCCGAAACCGAAACGGGCACGATCGAGCTGTCGCCCGGCGCCGTCGTTGTCGGCCATGCGATCTTCCACTCTCCGTTGGTTTTTACAACTGGTGTTGTGTAAACTCTAACGCATGACGTACGTGATCGGGAAGCCATGCATCGATGTGATGGATCGAGCTTGCGTGGACGAGTGCCCGGTGGACTGCATCTACGAAGGCGGCCGCGCGCTCTACATCCATCCCGACGAATGCGTGGACTGTGGCGCGTGCGAACCCGTATGCCCGGTCGATGCGATTTCCTACGAGGACGACCTGCCCGAGGAACTGAAACCCTACCTGGCCGACAATGCGGCGTTCTTTGCCGAAACCCTGCCAGGTCGCGACGTTCCGTTGGGATCCCCGGGCGGGGCTGCCAAGATTGGTCCACTTGGCGTGGATACACCCCTGGTGGCCGCTCAGCCGAGCGCCGACGATTCTGAAGGAGCGTGAGCGACCTTTGAGGTTCCAGGTCACCTCAATCGGGGAATCCGAAAGTCGCCGTCGGCAGGTGCTGCGGGTATTGCGAGCGTCGCCTGATCCGATGAACATCGTGGCGATCGCCGATGTGCTTGGCGTGCATCCCAACACCGTTCGCTTCCACCTCGACAGCCTGGTCGGCGACGGCCAGGTGGAACAGGTCGAGCCGGGCCGCAAAGGGCCGGGGCGCCCGCCGCTGATGTTCCAGGCGGTCCGGCAGATGGATCGCGGCGGTACGCGGCACTATCGATTGCTCGCCGAGATACTGACCGCGGCCTTTGCCGCCGAACGCGATCCGCGCGCCAAGGCGCTGGCGGCGGGGCGGGCGTGGGGACGAAAGCTGGACTCGCTGCCGGCGGATGCGACGAGTGCCGAGGACGCCATCGACCACCTGATCGATGTGCTCGACGATCTCGGCTTCGCGCCCGAGCGCCGGGCAACCGACGGCGAGCAACAGGTCGGCCTGCGGCACTGCCCGTTTCTGGAACTCGCCGAAAATCGAACCAGTGTCGTCTGCCCGGTCCACCTCGGGCTGATGCAAGGAGCCCTGGAAACCTGGGGGGCCCCGGTCGCCGTCGAGCGGCTCGACGCATTCGTCGAACCGGATCTGTGCCTGGCTCACCTGAAGCTGCAAGCGGGCGCTAAGTGAGCGCCGGACCGGCGATCGCCGTCGCTGTCACCTTCGTCTGGCTTGGCATGGTGCTGGCCATCTCGTTTTTGGAAGCTCCGCTGAAGTTCCGCGCGCCCAATGTGACGTCGCAGATCGGGCTCGGCATCGGGCGCCTGGTCTTTCGTGCGCTCAACACCGTGGAGGTCGGTTTCGCCCTTGTGATCCTCGCGATTGTCGCGGCCGGCCCAACACCGGCGCGCATTGCGGTGGCGTTTTCCGTCGCCTTCGCCGCGCTGGCCATCCAGCTGATCGCGGTGCGTCCGGGGTTGACCCGTCGTTCCGACAAGGTGCTCGCCGGACTCGATGCACCTCGCTCCCGAGGTCACTACGTCTATGTCGGTTTTGAGGCGGTCAAAGCGGTGGCGTTGATCGCGGCGGGGATACTTCTACTCACCGCCTGAAACAGCCGACTCCCAAAACCAAAAGGACTCGCCATGGAATCCATCTCGCTGACCAGCCTGGCCGCCGAAAAGCTGGCCGAGGCCCAACAGTCGCACAGCGGCCGCGCCGCGCACACCATCCACGGCGGTCACACCCACGAACTTCGGCAAACCGTGCTGGCACTGCTTGCCGGGCATGACCTTTCCGAACATGACAGCCCTGGTGAGGCCACACTGCAGGTGCTGCAGGGTCGCGTGCATCTGACGACTGGCGGCGACTCCTGGGACGGCGAGACCGGCGACTACGTCGCGATTCCGCCGGAACGGCACGCCCTGCACGCGGTCGAGGATTCGGTGATCGTACTGACGGTGCTGAAGACCATTCCCTCCGTGACACGTTAGCCGGGATGTTATCGACGCCCTGGTCAAGGAATTTTGGCCTGCGGGTACCCATCGTCAACGCACCGATGGGTGGGGTCGCCGGTGGTCGGCTGGCCGCTGCGGTCACCGCTGCCGGTGGTCTGGGGATGGTCGGCATGGGCAGTGTCGCGACCAGGGAGTTGCTGCAAACCCAGCTGCAACACGTGCACGGAACGTTCGGCATCGGCCTGGTGGACTGGGTGATGCGCAACGAGGCGGGGCTGCTGGAGGATGCGCTGGCCGCGCGGCCGGTCCTGTTGTCAGTCAGTTTCGGTACCGATTGGTCGTGGGTCGGCAAGGCTCACGACGCTGGAATCGCCACTGTCACACAGGTATACGACAGTCTCGGGGCCCGCCAGGCGGTCGACGCAGGCGTCGACATCCTGGTCGCGCGCGGGTCCGAGGGCGGCGGGCATGGTGATGTGAAGCTCGGGACACTGCCGTTGCTGGACACCGTTTTGGATGCCGTGTCGGCGCCGGTGCTTGCGGGCGGCGGTATCGCATCGCCGCGAAGCCTGGCCGCGGTGCTGGCTGCCGGGGCCAGCGGAGCGTGGGTGGGCACCCGCCTGGCGGCCTGTCCGGAAGCGCTGACCGGCGACGGCAGTCGGCGGGCCCTGATCGCGGCCCGGGCAACCGACACCGCGATCACCCGGGTCTTCGATGTCGCCAAGGGCTTGCCGTGGCCGGCGCGGTTCCCGTCGCGCGTGTTGGCCAATGACTTCGTCACGCGCTGGACGGGTAAAGAGGACGAGCTCGCCGCCGATCGGCCGGCTCGCGAAGAGCTGGCCGACTCGATCGCGTCCGATGATCGTCGAATCGCCCCCGTCGACGCCGGTCAGGGCGTCGGGATGATCCGTGACGACGCGTCGGTGGGCGAGGTCATCGACCAGATGTGTGCGGGCGCGGAAAGTCTGCTCGTTGGCTGGGACCAGCGGCCGTAAATCCTAGTTGCGGCCGCGGGTAAGCACGACACAACACCGATCCGGCCCGGGGCATAGCCGAGCGTCGGGGCCGTGTGGCGCGAGTGCCTCGGCCGCGCCGGTGACCAGGGCGTGGTTCATGTTGCAGGCCAGCTCGGTCTGCTCTTGGGCCAGTGCGTGGAACGGGCAGTTGCCGAGCTCGACCTCGCCGTCCGCGACGCGAGGTTCGTACCCGTACTGGCTTAGCACCCCGACCATGACCTCCAACGCCCCCGCGGCGTCGGCGGGCGGGCGCTTGGTGGCGCCAATTGTCTGGCCGTAGTCGTGGGCGACCCGGTTGAGCACCTCGACGACGGGCTCGCCGGTGGTGGCCGACTGCGCGATGGCCTGGGCCATCAGCCGTCCGGCCAGCTCGTACTCTCGCTGCGGAAGGTTGACCGCGATGTCGCGGCGAGCCCTGCGATAAAGCTTGGAGGTCCGTCCCGCGCCGGGGCCGGATCGGCCCGTCAGGCGCGCGTAATCACTTTCCAGCAGGCCCTCGGCGGTGAGCCGGTCCAGGTGGAATTTGGCCTGATGGTGCGGTATTCCGACGGCGTCGGCCGCCTGGTCACGGCTCACCGGCGCAGGTTGCGCGCACACGAATTGATAGAGCCGATGGCGCACCGGATCGGCGAGTGCCCCGATGCCGGAGGCGTCACGCTCCAGGGAGTCCCTGCCGCCCACTTCAACAGCCCATTTCTAATAGACAAAACCCTTGACGTTACAGTCTACAGAATCTAACGTTCAAATTACTATCCGTTAGAAATTGGGAGACAATCATGAGTACAAAACAAGTCGGTGCGGCCCCTGCTCTCGCAGACCAATTGAAGGATCCGGCGTTCTCGGCGTACTTCGCGCTTCGCACCGTTTTCACGATCGCGCCCATCGTGTTCGGGCTGGACAAATTCTTCAATCTGCTCACCCATCCGCATCACTGGAGCATGTATCTGGCCGGCTGGATCAACGATCTGGTGCCGGGAACCGCCGATCAGTGCATGTACCTGGTGGGGGTGATCGAGATCGTGGCCGGCGTCCTGGTTGCGGTCGCGCCGCGGATCGGCGCCTGGGTGGTCGCGGCCTGGCTGGTCGGCATCATTATCGACCTGGTCACCGGACCCGGGTTCTACGATGTCGCGCTGCGTGACTTTGGTTTGCTGGTTGGCGCCATCGCGCTGGCCCGGCTGGCGCAGGGCGTGCATAACGGCAGCATCGGGCCGCGTTAGCCCGACCAGCCCGGGCGGCCCGGCATCACACCGCGCGCAGGTAGCGCTTGGCGATGACGCGCTGGGCCACCGACACCAGCGGCCCGCCGGCCTTGCTGCACCAGGTCGCGGGTCGGGAGAACGCCGACACCTCCGCGAACACCGCGGAGGTGGTCGGGTCGCGGCGTACGACGAAGCGTTCCTCGCCGGACTCCGGATGGCCCGGCAGCGTGCCGTAGGCGAATCCGCGGATGTCCGGTTCGTCGACGACGTACACCACGCGGCACGGCGCGGGCAGAAACCCCATTCGCACCAACACCACCGTGTCGACCTCGGCGACCTCAGAGCTGGCCTGCACCCGCAGGCCGGCTCCGCGTTGCATGCCCCAGTGCATGACGGCGTCGGCAGCTTGCTCGAAACGCTGCTGGCCCGTGCCGATCTGGCGCTCCATGTGAAGATGGCCATATCCCGCGGGCAGCTGGCCCGCTGCGGTCGCGCCAACCTGCGAGTAGGTCAGCGGAAGCTCTTCGAGCGCAGCTAAGTCCACTAGCTCAGCTTGCCACGCCAAGGTGCGCGGATGCGTTTCCGGCGTACGGTCGTAAGCGTGACCACGCAAAACTCCACCACTGTTGCCCAAGCATCCGGAACATTCACTTTCGGCGGCGATCTGACCGTCAACCGACTTGGCTTCGGCGCGATGCGCATCGTCGGTAAGGGCGTATGGGGCCCTCCCGCCGATCGCGAGGAATGCGTCCGGGTGTTGCGGCGTGCCGTCGAACTCGGCGTGAACTTCTTCGACACCGCAGACTCCTACGGCCCCTACATCTCCGAGGAGATCATCCACGAGGCGCTGCACCCCTATAACGGCCTGGTGATCGCGACCAAGGCCGGGTTTTTGCGGACCGGTCCGGACATCTGGATCGAGATGGGATATCCGAGTTACCTACGCCAGGAATGCGAGATGAGCCTGCGCCGCCTGGGTGTGGACACCATCGACCTGTTTCAGCTGCACCGCGTCGACCCCAAGTGGCCGCTGGCCGACCAGGTCGGCGAGCTGCTCACGCTGAAAAGCGAAGGCAAGATCCGCCACATCGGGCTGTCCGAGGTCAGCGTCGACCAGCTCAACGAAGCCGAGAAGATCACCCAGATCGTGTCGGTGCAGAACATGTACAACCTGTCGGTGCGCAAATCTGAGGCGCTGGTCGACGCCGCGACCGAGCAAGGCGTCGGCTTCATTCCGTGGTTCCCGCTCGCGGCTGGCCCGCTGGCCGCTCCGGACGGCCCGCTGCAGCGCATCGCTGACGACCATCACGCGACGCCGTCGCAACTGGCGCTGGCCTGGCTGCTGAAGCGGTCGCCGGTGATGTTGCCGATTCCCGGCACATCGAAGGTGGCGCACCTGGAGGAGAACGTCGCCGCCGCCGAGATCACCCTTAGCGACGACGAGTTCGAAACCCTGGCGGCTGCCGGAGCAAAACAGAAGGGTTAGCGCGAAAGTGCATTCCACGACGCGTTTCACGAGTGAACCCGTCGGTGGTTGCACTTTCGCGGGCTGGATACGGTGTTCTGGTGGCTGGTGACCATCAGAAGCACCCTGGCGGTGGATTCAATCCGCCCGAACCGACGACAAAGGGCGGGCCCGACTACGGCCGGTTCATCGATGCGGTGCGCAAGCTGCAGGATCACGCCCGTGCCGTCGACGCGCCCGATGACGTGATCACCGAGGCGGCAGACGAGCTGGAGAAAGTGTCGGCGCTGCTGAGCCCGTTCGACGCCGACGAATGGGAATCGCCGTCGGGGCGCCGGATGGACCTGCCTATTCGCGGCAACATCCTGACGATCCCGATGTCGGCCCGTAAGACGGAGGACGGCCGAATCCATGGCTGGGCCCGCTTCGCCCGGTTTCATCTGGGACGCAACGGCGCCGTGCACGGCGGAGCCCTTGGGATGCTGTTCGACACCGTCCTCGGGTTGACGTCTTCGGTGCTCACCGGCGGCCCATACCAGCGCACCGCCTACCTCAAGATCGACTACCGACACATCGTGCCGATCGAAAAGAAACTGCAGATCGATGCCGGCGTTGACCGGGTGGAAGGGCGCAAGATCTTCGTCTCGGGCCGGCTGAGCGACGGCGACACCCTGTTGACCGAAGCCGACGCGCTGTTCGTGCGGCTCAAGCCTGGCCAGCCGTGAGGCCGGTCGGCTAGCGGCTGACCACTAATGGCTTGGGCTCTTCGAGGCCCACCCCGATAGCATTGCATCGACTATTCAGCATCATTAGTCACCCCCAAAACAACTTAGCCTTGGAGACCCAACCCGATGAGCACCCCGGTAAACCCCGCCCCAGCAGCCCCGATCCGGGTGTCTGCTGGGACGACCGCGGCCGCCGCGGTCGGGGAGGCGGGGTTGCCGCGCCGGGGCACGCCCGACGCGATCGTGGTGGTGCGCGACGCCGAAGGAAAGCTGCGCGACCTGAGTTGGGCGCCCGACGCCGACGTCGAGGTGATCCCGGTGGCAGCCAACACCGATGAGGGTCGCAGCGTCATTCGGCATTCGACCGCCCACGTGTTGGCCCAGGCTGTCCAAGAACTGTTCCCGCAAGCCAAATTGGGGATCGGGCCTCCGATCACCGATGGCTTCTATTACGACTTCGATGTGCCGGAGCCGTTCACGCCGGAGGACTTGCAAGCGCTGGAAAAGCGGATGCGCCAGATCGTCAAGGAAGGGCAGCTGTTCGACCGGCGCGTCTACGAGTCCAAAGAGCAGGCGCGCGAGGAGCTGGCCAACGAGCCCTACAAGCTCGAACTCGTCGACGACAAGTCCGGCGATCCCGACGTCATGGAGGTCGGGGGCGACGAGCTCACCGCGTACGACAACCTCAATCCCCGTACCCGGGAAAGGGTCTGGGGTGACCTTTGCCGCGGACCGCACATCCCCACCACCAAGCACATCCCGGCATTCAAGCTGACCAGAAGCTCCGCGGCCTACTGGCGGGGGGACCAGGAAAACGCCAGCCTGCAACGCATTTACGGCACCGCATGGGAGTCGCAAGAGGCACTCGACCGCCACTTGGAGCTGATCGAGGAAGCCCAGCGCCGTG
The DNA here is from genome assembly GCA_035472875.1 of Mycobacterium sp. GTDB lineage: Bacteria > Actinomycetota > Actinomycetes > Mycobacteriales > Mycobacteriaceae > Mycobacterium. The sequence continues at coordinate 8,476 of DATIOT010000354.1, read as the reverse complement.
ATCACCGCAAACTGGGGGTCGAGCTGGACCTGTTCAGCTTTCCCGACGAAATCGGTTCCGGCCTGGCGGTTTTCCACCCCAAGGGCGGCATCGTGCGCAGGGAGCTGGAGGAGTATTCGCGGCGCAAGCACATCGAGGCCGGATACGAGTTCGTCAACACCCCGCACATCACCAAGGCGCAGCTGTTCCACACCTCGGGCCACCTGGACTGGTACGCCGACGGCATGTTCCCGCCGATGCACCTCGACGCCGAATACAACGACGACGGAACGTTGCGTAAGCCGGGTCAGGACTACTACCTCAAGCCGATGAACTGCCCGATGCACACCCTGATCTTCGCCGCGCGCGGGCGTTCATATCGCGAGCTTCCGTTGCGGCTCTTCGAATTCGGCACCGTGTACCGCTACGAGAAGTCCGGCGTGGTGCACGGGCTGACTCGGGCACGCGGGTTCACCATGGACGACTCGCACATCTTCTGCACCCGTGAACAGCTGCGTGACGAGCTGGCGTCGTTGCTGCGGTTCGTGCTCGAGCTGCTCGGCGACTACGGTCTGAACGACTTCTATCTGGAGCTGTCGACCAAAGATCCCGACAAGTTCGTCGGCTCCGAAGAGGTGTGGGAGGAGGCCACCGCCACGCTGGCCGACGTCGCCCGGGAGTCGGGCCTTGAACTGGTTCCCGATCCCGGCGGTGCAGCGTTTTATGGCCCGAAGATCTCGGTGCAGGCCCGCGACGCGCTGGGCCGCAGCTGGCAGATGTCAACCATTCAGGTGGATTTCAACTTCCCTGAGCGTTTCGAGTTGGAGTACACCGCCTCTGATGGGACCCGCCAGCGCCCTGTAATGATCCACCGGGCGCTGTTCGGGTCGATCGAGCGGTTCTTCGGCATCCTCACCGAGCACTACGCGGGGGCGTTCCCGGCATGGCTGGCGCCCGTTCAGGTGGTCGGGATCCCGGTCGCCGACGAGCACGGCGCCTACCTGGAACGGGTTGCCGCTCAACTGAAGTCGCACGGAGTGCGGGTCGAGGTGGACGGCAGTGACGATCGGATGGCCAAGAAGATCGTCCACCACACCAGCCAGAAGGTGCCGTTCATGCTGCTGGCCGGCGACCGCGATGTGCAAGCCGGGGCGGTGAGCTTCCGCTTCGGTGACCGCACGCAAATCAACGGCGTGCCCCGCGACAGGGCGGTCGATGCCATCGTGCAATGGATAGCTGACCGCGAGAATGCCTCTCCCACAGCCGAACTGGTGAAAGCGGCCAGCCGTGAGTGACGAGGAACGCGTCGAACGCACCGACGACACAATCCTTGACAGAGGCGTCGGCGAGAGCGACCACCTGCAGCGGTTGTGGACGCCGTACCGGATGACGTACCTTGCCGAAGCGCCGATGAAGCGCGACAGCGCCAACTCCGAGCAGCCGTTCACCGACATTCCACATCTGCCCGACGAGGACGGTCTGGTGGTCGCCCGCGGAGAACTCGTCTATGCCGTGCTCAACCTCTATCCTTACAACCCAGGGCACTTGATGGTGGTGCCCTATCGGCGAGTTTCCGAAATTGAGGACCTGACAGATCCGGAGAGCGCGGAGTTAATGGCGTTCATCCAGAAGGCGATTCGCGTCATCAAGAACGTGTCGCAGCCACACGGCTTCAACGTCGGCGTGAACTTGGGGACAGCGGCGGGTGGGTCATTGGCCGAACACCTGCACGTGCACGTAGTGCCGCGATGGGGTGGCGACGCGAACTTCATCACCATCGTCGGCGGCTCCAAAGTGATCCCGCAGTTGCTACGCGAGACTCGCCGGCTGCTGGCCACCGAGTGGGCGAAGCAGCCATGAGTCGCGGCGGCGACGATGCAGAGCGAAGCGATGAGGTGGGGGCACCTCCCGCTTGCGGGGGAGAGCGCCGCTCATGAGCAGGGTGCACTTCCTGTCCCGGGCCGCGTTCGCGCGGCTCACCACTCCGACCGCCAGGGCATGTCTGCGGGTGGGTTTGACGCCGGATGTCGTCACCATCTTGGGCACCATTGTCGCGGTGGCGGGGGCGCTGACGCTTTTCCCGATGGGCAAGTTGTTCGCCGGTGCGTGTGTGGTCTGGTTCTTCGTGCTCTTCGACATGCTCGACGGGGCGATGGCCCGGGAGAGGGGAGGCGGCACCCGGTTCGGCGCGGTGCTTGACGCTACGTGTGACCGCGTCAGCGACGGCGCGGTGTTCTGTGGGTTGCTGTGGTGGATTGCCTTCGGTCTACACGACAAACTGCTGGTGGTGGCGACCTTGATCTCTTTGGTCACCTCCCAGGTGATCTCCTACATCAAGGCCCGGGCCGAAGCCAGTGGGTTGCGTGGCGACGGCGGACTCATCGAACGCCCGGAGCGGCTGATCATCGTGCTTACCGGTGCCGGCCTGTCGGATTTTCCGATGTATTCGTTGCCGTGGGCGCTGCCGGTGGCGATGTGGCTGCTGGCCGCGGCCAGCCTGGTCACCTGCGTACAACGGTTGCACACGGTGCGGACGTCGCCCGGCGCGACTGAACAGCTGCCGCCGAGCGACGCGACCGATCACGCCAAGCCCGGTCCGGGAAACCCGGGAACGAGCGAGCCGTGATCGCCGTACCGGCGGGCCTGAAAGCGATCGAGGTGCCGCGCCGCCTTGTGACTAGTACTGCGACCGACTGGGCGTACGCGGCCGGCTGGATGGCTGTGCGCGCGGTGCCGGAATTTGCCGCGCGCACCGCATTCGACGCCGGAGCGCGCTATGCGGGCCGCCATGGCGGGCCGGACCAGCTGCGCAAGAACCTGGCGCGGGTTATCGGTGTACCGCCGCCCGACGTGCCCGACGCGCTGATGCGCGCCTCGCTGGCCTCCTATGGCCGCTACTGGCGGGAGGCGTTCCGGCTGCCGACCATGAACCTTCGCGCGGTGGCCCGTCAGCTGCACGACTCGACCCTGGGGCAAGATCATCTCGAAGCGGCGCTGGCCGCGGGCCGCGGGGCTGTGCTGGCGTTGCCGCATAGCGGCAACTGGGACATGGCCGGGGTATGGCTGGCGCAGACGCACGGCACGTTCACCACCGTCGCGGAGCGACTCAAACCCGAGTCGCTGTATCGGCGTTTCATCGGCTACCGGGAAAGCCTCGGATTCGAAGTGCTGCCGTTGTCCGGTGGCAACCGGCCACCCTTCGAGGTGTTGTGCGAGCGGTTGCGGGACAACCGGGTGGTGTGCCTGATGGCCGAGCGCGACCTCACCCGCACCGGTGTTGAAGTTGAATTTTTCGGGGAACCCACCCGGATGCCCGCGGGGTCGGCGAAGCTCGCCATCGCGACCGGTGCGGCCCTGCTGCCGGTGCACTGCTGGTACGAAACCAACGGCTGGTTCCAATCGATACATCCGGCGCTGGACTGCACCAGTGGTGACGTCAGCGCCATCACCCAGGCGCTGGCCGATCACTTCGCGAAGAACATCGCCGCCCACCCGGAAGACTGGCACATGCTGCAGCCGCAGTGGCTGGCCGATCTGTCCGACGCCCAACGGGCCCGGCTGAGGGAAGCCTGATGCGGATCGGGATGGTCTGTCCCTACTCGTTCGACGTGCCGGGCGGGGTGCAGTCGCATGTCTTCCAACTGGCCGAGGTGATGCGCGCCCGCGGGCACGAGGTCAGTGTGTTGGCGCCGGCTTCGCCGCACGTGTCCCTGCCCGAATACGTTGTGTCCGCCGGCAGGGCGATCCCGATTCCCTATAACGGCTCGGTGGCGCGGCTGCAGTTCAGTCCGGCGGTACACGGCAGGGTCAGAAAGTGGCTTACTCAGGGTGACTTTGATGTGCTGCACCTGCACGAGCCGAATGCGCCCAGCCTGTCGATGTGGGCCCTGCGGGTGGCCGAGGGCCCGATCGTGGCGACATTTCACACCTCGACCACGAAATCGCTGACGTTGACGGTCTTCCAAGGCGTGCTGCGGCCTTGGCACGAAAAGATCGTCGGCCGGATCGCGGTGTCCGACGTGGCGCGGCGCTGGCAAATGGAGGCGCTGGGGTCCGACGCGGTCGAGATCCCCAACGGGGTCGACGTGGATTCACTTGCCTCGGCGTCGCTGCTGGAAGGCTATCCGCGGCCGGGCAAGACGGTGCTGTTCCTGGGTCGCTACGACGAGCCCCGCAAGGGCATGTCGGTTCTGCTCGATGCGCTGCCGCGGGTGCTGGAGCGTTTCGGCGATCTGCAACTGCTCATCGTCGGACACGGCGACGAGGACGAATTGCGTAGCCAGGCAGGCGGATTGATGCGCTACATCCGTTTTCTTGGCCTGGTGGACGACGCCGGAAAGGCGTCGGCGATGCGCAGCGCCGACGTCTACTGCGCGCCCAACGTCGGCGGGGAGAGTTTCGGCATCGTGTTGGTGGAGGCGATGGCAGCCGGCACTCCAGTGGTGGCCAGCGACCTCGACGCGTTCCACCGCGTGCTGCGCGACGGCGAGGTCGGGAGCCTGGTGCCGGTCGGCGACGGCGCCGCGCTGGCCGAGGCGCTGATCGCGGTGCTGGACAACGACGCGCTGCGCGAACGCTACGTTGCGGCCGGTGCCGAAACCGTCCGTCGCTACGACTGGTCGGTGGTGGCCAGCCAGATCATGCGCGTGTACGAGACGGTCGCCGGGTCGGGCGTCAAGGTTCAGGTAGCCAGCTGATGACCTGGCTGGTTGTGGTCATTGTTGTGCTGGTCGTGGTGCTGGCGGTATTCGGCGCCTGGGGATACCAGGCGGCTAACCGGCTGGACCGGTTGAACGTGCGCTACGACCTGTCCTGGCAGGTGCTGGACGGTGCGCTGGCGCGGCGTGCGGTGGTGGCGCGAGCGGTCGCGATCGACGCCTACGGCAGGGCGCCCGAGGGCAGGCGGCTGGCGGCGCTTGCCGACGCCGCAGAGCGCGCGCCCCGGCATGCGCGGGAGAACGCGGAAAACGAGCTCTCGGCCGCGCTGGCAATGGTCGATCCGGCGTCGCTGCCGACGGGCCTGATCGCCGAGTTGGCCGATGCCGAAGCCCGGCTGCTGCTGGCCCGCCGATTCCACAACGACGCGGTCCGCGACACCCTCGCGCTGGCCGAGCGGCCCATGGTGCGCGCCTTTCGGCTCGGTGGAACGGCTGTGCTGCCAAGCTATTTCGAGATAGTGGAGCGGCCGCACGCGTTGGCGCACGGCGATCAGGGTGTGCTCAACCACCGCACCTCGGCGCGGGTGGTGCTGCTCGATGACACCGGCGCGGTGCTGTTGCTGTGCGGTTCGGATCCGGCGATCACCGACGGCGCGGCGCCGAGGTGGTGGTTCACCGTCGGCGGCGAAGTACGGCGCGGCGAGCGGTTGGCCGAGGCCGCCGCGCGGGAGTTGGCCGAGGAAACCGGTCTTCGGGTCGTGGCGGCCGACATGATCGGACCGATCTGGCGGCGCGACGAGGTCTTCGAGTTCAACGGCTCACTGATCGACAGTGAGGAGTTCTACCTGTTGTACCGCACGCGGCGGTTCGAGCCGTCCATCGTGGGGCAAACCGAGTTGGAACGCCGCTATATCCACGGTGCCCGCTGGTGTGACGCGAATGACATCGCGGAGCTGGTCGCCGCCGGTGAGCAGGTATATCCGCTGCAGCTCGGCCAGCTGCTGCCCGCCGCCAACCAACTCGCAGACGGCCCGGCAGACGACGAGGCCGTTCGCAACGCCTGCGTGCCGCAGTCGATCCGCTGATCCCGAACAAGAGAGCGCAAAACTCGCTTGCCGCGCACCACTAGAGTGGAACCGCAATGGTTGAAAGAGAGAAAACGCCAGTGGACAGCGCCGCACAGTCGAACCTGGCCAACCAGACCGGAACGGCCCGGATCAAGCGCGGCATGGCCGAGATGCTCAAGGGCGGCGTCATCATGGACGTTGTCACCCCCGAGCAGGCCCGGATCGCGGAGGGCGCAGGAGCCGTCGCGGTGATGGCGCTGGAACGGGTGCCCGCCGACATCCGCGCTCAGGGCGGGGTGTCGCGGATGAGCGACCCCGACATGATCGAGGGCATCATCGGCGCGGTCACCATCCCGGTGATGGCCAAAGTGCGCATCGGGCATTTCGTCGAGGCGCAGATCCTGCAGAGCCTCGGCGTCGACTACATCGACGAGTCGGAGGTGCTGACCCCCGCCGACTACACCCACCACATCGACAAGTGGAAGTTCACCGTGCCGTTCGTGTGCGGGGCGACCAATCTCGGTGAGGCACTGCGGCGCATCAACGAGGGCGCGGCCATGATCCGGTCCAAGGGCGAAGCCGGCACCGGGGACGTCTCCAACGCGACCACGCATATGCGGGCCATCGGCAGCGAGATCCGCCGGCTGACGTCGTTGTCTGAAGACGAGTTGTATGTGGCGGCAAAGGAATTGCAAGCGCCCTACGAGCTTGTCGTCGAGGTGGCCCGGGCGGGCAAGCTACCGGTCACGCTGTTCACCGCCGGCGGTATCGCGACTCCCGCCGATGCGGCGATGATGATGCAGCTCGGCGCCGAAGGCGTCTTCGTCGGCTCGGGGATCTTCAAGTCCGGCGATCCCGCGCAGCGCGCCGCCGCGATCGTCAAGGCCACCACGTTCTACGACGACCCCGACGTGCTGGCCAAGGTGTCTCGTGGCCTGGGCGAGCCGATGGTGGGCATTAATGTCGAACAGATCGCACAGCCGGAGCGCCTGGCCGAGCGCGGCTGGTAAGAACATTCTGTGTCGATCGAGAAGATCCTTGATCTCGAGCAACTCGAGGTCAACATCTACCGCGGTAGCGTGTTCAGCCCGGATTCGGGTTTTTTGCAGCGAACGTTCGGCGGCCATGTCGCGGGCCAGTCGCTGGTGTCGGCGGTGCGCACCGTCGAGCCGCGTTACCTCGTGCACTCGCTACACGGTTACTTTCTGCGGCCCGGAGATGCCAAGGCGCCCACGGTTTTTATCGTCGAACGCACCCGCGACGGCGGTTCGTTTTGCACCCGGCGGGTCAACGCCATCCAGCACGGCGAAACCATCTTCAGCATGTCGGCGTCATTCCAGACCGATCAGGAAGGCATCAACCACCAGGACGCCATGCCGGCAGCGCCGCCGCCGGACGGCCTGCCCGGGTTGAGCTCGATGAAGGTGTTCGACGACGCCGGATTCCGTCAGTTCGAGGAGTGGGATATCCGCATCGTGCCGCGAGATCGCCTGGAGCTGCTGCCCGGCAAGGCTTCTCAGCAGCAGGTGTGGTTCCGCCACCGTGATCCGCTGCCCGACGACCCGGTGCTGCACATCTGCGCGCTGGCTTACATGAGCGACCTCACGCTGCTGGGGTCAGCCCAGGTCACGCACATGCAAGAGCGCGAGCATCTACAGGTGGCTTCATTGGACCATGCCATGTGGTTCATGCGGGTGTTCCGGGCCGACGAGTGGTTGCTTTACGACGAGTCCTCGCCGTCGGCATGCGGTGGCCGCGCGCTCACCCAGGGCAAGATCTTCAACCAGTACGGCGAGATGGTCGCGGCGGTCATGCAGGAGGGCCTGACCCGCTTCACACGCGGATATCACCCGACGAAGCGGTGAGCGCGCAGTGAGCGCACCACGAATCGGGGTCTTGGCGCTGCAAGGCGATACCCGTGAGCACCTCGCAGCTCTGCGGGAGGCGGGAGCGGACTCGATGCCGGTGCGCCGCCGCAGCGAGCTGGAGGCGGTCGACGGGCTGGTCATTCCGGGTGGGGAATCCACCACAATGAGCCATCTGCTGCTCGACCTCGACTTGCTGGAGCCGTTGCGGTCGCGGCTGGCCGGCGGGCTTCCGGCCTACGGCGCGTGTGCCGGCATGATCCTGCTGGCCAGTGAGATCCTCGACGCCGGCGCCAACGGGCGCGAGGCGCTGCCACTGCGTGCAATCGACATGACTGTGCGGCGCAATGCTTTTGGACGGCAGGTCGACTCGTTTGAAGGCGACATCGCGTTCGCCGGTCTGGACGGTCCGGTGCGCGCCGTGTTCATCCGCGCCCCGTGGGTCGAGCGCTCCGGCGACGGCGTGCAGGTGCTGGCCCGGGCCGCGGGGCACGTCGTCGCGGTACGGCAGGGCTCGATGCTGGCGACGGCGTTTCACCCCGAGATGACTGGCGACCGCCGTATTCACCAGTTGTTCGTCGACATCGTCAACGGAGTCACCTGACGATCGCGACTGTGCACACCCGCCAGATCAGCACCACCAACCTGTGGCGATGCGGTTTCGAAAAGCGATAGCGGATGCGATATCACTTTTCTGAACCGGCATATCCCGAAGTTCCTGTGACGCCTGGGAATCCTGAGCCGCAAGGGGAGCGGCCGGGTAAGCCGCGCCGGCCGTCCACGTAGACTCGTCTGGCCAAGAAACCAAAGAGGGATGAGATAGGACGGCGATGAGCGGCCATTCTAAGTGGGCCACCACCAAGCACAAGAAGGCCGTCGTCGACGCTCGCCGCGGCAAGATGTTCGC
>DATIOT010000353.1:0-4608 GCA_035472875.1 Mycobacterium sp. | reverse complement strand
TGGCCAGCAGCGGCGCTTCGGCGTCGCGGATCTCGTCTACGGAGTAGTAATGCCGCATCAAAGCCAGCTTTCCATGCTCGCCTACGAACTACACACAGCACTCGTTCAGGAGCCGTCCGTAGATTCGGTCTTGGCAACGATTGGAGGGCACATATGGCACGGATTGACGGCGACACCTGGGACCTGAGTAACGGCGTGGGAGCCACTGCGACCGGCGTCGCGGTGGGACGCGCATTGAGCAGCCGTGGCCCCAACCCATTGATCAACGACCCATTCGCCGAACCTTTGGTTCGGGCGGTCGGCGTGGATTTTTTCACCCGCATTGCCAGCGGCGAACTGGATCCCGCGGCGGTCGACGACAATGGCGACTTCGGGATGAAGCGGATGGGCGACATGATGGGCGTGCGCACCCGGTTCTTCGACGACTTCTTTTTTGCCGCAGCCAATGAGGGGATCCGCCAGGCGGTGATCTTGGCCGCGGGACTCGACGCCCGCGCCTACCGGCTGCCCTGGCCGGCCGGAACCACAGTCTTCGAGATCGACCAGCCCCAGGTCATCGAGTTCAAGACCACAGCGTTGGCCGAGCTGGGCGCGACCCCGACCGCCGATCGGCGGGCGGTACCCGTCGATCTTCGCGATGACTGGCCCGCGGCGTTGCGCGCGGCCGGCCTGGACCCCACCAAGCCAACCGCATGGAGCGCCGAGGGCCTGATGCCGTTCTTGCCGCCGGACGCCCAGGATCGGTTGCTGGACAACATCACTGCGCTAAGCCCGGCGGGCAGTCAGTTGGCCACCGAGAACTTGAAGGGCGCTAGCGACGGTGTACAGAAGATGGCGGACCGTATGCGTGAGGTCACCGACCAGTGGCGGGAACACGGCTTCGACGTCGAGATGACCGACCTGTGGTACGTCGGCGACCGCAACGACGTGGTCGAATACCTGAGCACCCACGGCTGGGCAACGGCCGCCACCAGCGTGCCGGATTTGTGTGCCGCCTATGGTCTTTCGTTGCCGACGGATTCCGGCGACAGGGCGGCGACGCTCACCGCGCTTCATTACGTCACCGCTACCCGGAGCTAGGCGCTGCCGGGTTCGCCGACAGCAGGAAGCGGTTGCGAAGTGGTTGTGTCGGCGAATGCCGTGGTCAACCACTCACTCATCGCGGTGGCCAACGCCGCACGATTCTCACGCTTGACGATCCCGTGTCCGTCGTCGGTGAAGCACAGGTAGCGGACGTGGCGACCGGCTCGGCGCAGCGCGTCGACGATCTGCTCCGATTCGCTGACCGGCACGTTGGTGTCCCTGGCTCCGTGCACCACCAGCAAGGGCGCGGTCAACGCGTCGACGCGGCGCAGCGGCGACAGCTCATCCAGTAGCTCGTGATCGTTGACGGGGTGGCCGTACTTCGGATACGCCGCGGCGGCAATCCACGGTTCGGTGTAGCGGTAGAACGTAGTGAGGTCACTCATCCCGCAGATGGTTACGCCCGCCGCGAACAGTGCGGAGTGAAACGTCAGTGCCGCCAGCGTCAGGAAGCCGCCGTATGACCAGCCCGCGCAGGCAATGCGCCTCGGGTCAGCTAGGCCGTTGTCTACGAGGAAACGCACACAGTCGGCGACGTCGTCGATGGCGCCGAACCTTTTTTCCTTGTCGTCGGCGTGGACGAAAGTCCGGCCGAAGCCACCAGAGCCGCGGACGTTGGGCGCCAGCACGCTGATCCCGTCGTTGACCAGCCGCGCGAAGAACTCGCTGTAGGCGGGCCGGGACTGGCCTTCTGGCCCGCCGTGCAGGTAGACCACCGCGCCCCCAACACTGCTTCCCGCCGCCCGGTGCAGCCATGCGTCCAGGCTCAGTCCGTCGCGTGCGGTGATCGTCTCCGGCATCGTCCCGACGGAGAATCCGGGGATGACCGGACCGCGACTGGGTTCGCGGTCGATCAGTTCCCATTGACGCGAGTGGGGGTCGACTAGCTCGACGGTGCGGGGCGCCGAAGGCCCCTGGACGGTCATCGCGATCATCGAGCCACCGGCGCTGATGGAAAGCTCGCTTGCGACCAGGCCGGGCAGCGGGATCGGTTCGGTCAGCGTGTTATCGGAGTATTCGAGAATCTGTAACTCGCTGCGGCCCTGCAGGTTCCACAGCAATGCAACAGTGGATAGGTCGTCACTGACGGCGAACGCGTCGAGATCACAGTCCGGCCGCTCGGCCACTACGTAGTAGCTGACACCGTCCGGTGTGGCTGTCACTTCCAGCAGCCGGGCAAATTCGCAGCCATTGTCGCTGCGGATCAGTGCGCGAACGTATCCCTGGCCGCCTCTGGCCGGGTGATACAGCTTGGTCAGCTCGCCGGCCGGGCCGTAGCGGATGCGGCGCGGATGATGGTCGTCGAGGATCACGCCATCGGCTGTCGTGGACCCGGGATCGGATGGCAGCAAGGCGATTTCAGTCTGCCCGTGCAACATGATCATTTCGTGGTAGCCGCGCGGCCCGACGCGAATCAGCGCCGCTCCGGCCCAGGCGTCGACCAGTCGGCCGCCGGATCGGCGGTCTAGCACAGTGCAACGGCCGTCGGCTGGATCGATCAGGCAGGACTTCCCTACGCCGTCTTCACCGGTCAGGATCGCGGCCACCCGGGTGCCATCCCAGGCGATCAGCTCAGCGGTCCCGGCGTGTTCGCTGTCGATGCGCCGGGCCATCCTGTCATCAGGATCGGTGGTGACGACCCAGATCTGGCTGCGTGTGCCTCCGCTTGGCGCCACTTCGCACGCCAGCCACTGACCGTCCGCGGAGTGGATGACACGGGAAACCGGACCCTCGACCGGTAGTACGACATCCCGCGACGAGCTTGCCCGTTTGCCGCGCAGGAAGCGTTGCACCGCACGGGGATAACCGCCGTCGTCGACGAGGTGCGCAAACGCCGTCGCGTCCGGGGACAGTGACGCGCCGTAGAGTGCGCGCACCTGCTGCCCCATCGCCTCAGCCCTCCATGCTCTGCAGCCACATCTCGAGCACCGCGAGTTGCCACAGCGCGTTTGCGCCCAGCGTGGTCCGTGTCCCGTTCGGTGCGGCCAGCAGGGCATCGACGGTCTCGGCGCGATACAGCCCACGGGTCCGGGCGGCATCATTGGTCAGCGCGTCGCGCACCATGCCGAGCACCTCGCCGTGCAGGTGGCGGATACCCGGCACCGGGAAGTAGCCCTTGGTTCGGTCGATCACCTGCGACGGCAGCATCGCCCGCGACGCGTCCTTGAGCACTCCCTTGCCGTCCGAGGCAAGCTTCAGCTCGGGCGGGCAGGCAGCCGCCAGCTCGACGAAGTCGTGGTCGAGGAAGGGGACGCGCGCCTCCAGACCCCACGCCATCGTCATGTTGTCGACGCGTTTGACTGGATCGTCGACAAGCATGACCTGGGTGTCCAGGCGCAGCGCCGCGTCCACCGCGGAATCGGCGCCGGGCGCTGCCTGATGGGCGGTCGCGTACTCGCGGCTCGCGTCGACGCCAATCCCATACTCGGGAGCCAAGATTGACAACACATCGCTGTGGCTGCGGTCGAAGAACACCTTCGCGTACGCCTCGGTGGTCTGCTCGCGGGCGACGTTGGCCAGCGGTGGGTACCAGTCGTAGCCGGCCAGAATCTCGTCTGCGCCCTGCCCGGATTGCACCACCTTCACCGACTTGCTGACCTCCTCCGACAGCAGGTAGAAGGCCACGCAGTCGTGGCTGACCATCGGTTCGCTCATCGCGGCAATGGTTTTCGGCACCGCGGGCAGCAGCCGCGATGAGTCGATATGGATCTTGTGGTGGTCGGTGTCGAAAGTCTTGGCGATCAAGTCGGAGTAGAAGTACTCGTCGCCGGATTCGCCGCCGGCCGAGTCGAAACCGATGCTGAAGGTGGCCAACCCGTGCTGGCCCTGCTCTGCCAGCAGTGCCACCACGATCGAGGAGTCGATGCCGCCCGAGAGCAACACGCCGACGGGCACGTCGGCGACCATCCGGCGTTCCACTGCGGTACGCAGCGCATCCATCAGCGCGGCCTCCCAGTCGCCGACCGACCAGGACGCCATGGCCGGATCGCGGCGGAACTCCGGTGTCCAGTAAACGACGTCGGTGTGCGACCCGTCGGGCTGGATCACCCGCACCGTTGCCGGCGGAAGCTTGCGCACACCGCGGTAGATCGTCCGTGGCGCCGGCACCACAGAGTGGAAGCTCATGTAGTGGTGCAGCGCGTGGCGATCCAGTTCAGTGTCCACGCAGCCCGCATCAAGCAGTGCGCGCACCGTGGATGCGAACCGCAGCCGGCCGGGCGCCGACGCCAGATACAGCGGCTTTATGCCCAGCCGGTCCCGCGCCAGCGTCACCACTCCCGAGTCCCGGTCGGCGATGGCGAACGCGAACATCCCCTTGAATCGGTCGACGCACCGCACGCCCCAGTTGTGGAACGCCTTGATCACGACCTCACTGTCGGCGGTCGAGAAGAACCGGTACCCGGCGGCTTGAAGTTCCTTGCGCAGCTCCTGGTAGTTGTAGATGCATCCGTTGAATACCAGCGTCAACCCGAGATCACTGTCGACCATCGGCTGGGCTCCGCGAGCGGACAAGTCGATGATCGA
>DATIOT010000352.1:0-2424 GCA_035472875.1 Mycobacterium sp. | reverse complement strand
GCGTGATCGTTGCCCTGGTCGCCGTCGTGGTGGTGGTGGGCGCGGTGATCCTGTGGAGTTTCTTCGGCGACGCGTTGTCCAACCGCTCGCAGAAGGCCGCCGCGCGCTGCGTGGGAGGCAGAGAGACGGTCGCCGTCGTTGCCGACCCGTCGGTCGCCGATCAGGTACAGCAGTTCGCGGAAAGCTACAACGCATCGGCCGGCCCGGTCGGTGACCGCTGTATGTCGGTGGACGTCAAACCGGCCGGCTCCGACGCTGTAGTCAGCGGCTTCATCGGCAAGTGGCCGGCCGAATTGGGCAGCCAGCCGGCGTTGTGGATCCCGGGCAGCTCGGTCTCTGCCGCCAGGCTCGCCGCGGCGACGGGTCAGAAAACGATTAGCGACAGCCGTTCACTGGTGACGTCGCCGGTGTTGCTTGCCGTTCGGCCCGAACTCCAGCAGGCCCTTGCCAACCAAAACTGGGCGACACTACCAGGCCTGCAAACCAACCCGAACGCATTGGCCGGCTTGAACTTGCCGGCGTGGGGATCGCTGCGGCTGGCGCTGCCGATGAACGGCAACAGCGACGCCTCGTATTTGGCCGGAGAGGCGGTGGCAGCCGCCTCGGCACCCGCTGGCGCGCCGGCGACCCAGGGCACTGCCGCAGTACGCACACTCATGCACGCACAACCCAAGCTTGCGGACAATTCGCTGGCAGAGGCAATGAACACGCTGCTCAAGCCCGGTGACGCGGCGACCGCGCCGGTGCACGCGGTGATCACAACCGAGCAGCAGCTGTTCCAGCGCGGCCAGTCGGTGTCAGATGCCAAGAACACGTTGGGTTCCTGGCTACCGCCTGGACCGGTGCCCGTCGCCGACTATCCCACCGTGTTGCTCAGCGGCTCGTGGCTGTCGCATGAACAGACCTCGGCGGCCAGCGAGTTTGCCCACTTCATGCGCAAGCCCGAGCAACTCGCGAAGCTGGCCAAAGCCGGTTTTCGCGTCAACGGCGTCAAAACGCCAAGCAGTGCAGTGACCAGTTTCGCGGCGCTGCCCGCTACATTGTCGGTGGGTGATGACGCGATGCGCGCCACACTGGCCGATGCCATCACCACACCGTCCAGCGGCTTGGCCGCGACGATCATGCTCGACCAGTCGATGCCCACCGACGAAGGCGGCAAAACCCGGCTGGCCAATGTGGTCGCAGCGCTCGACGACAGGATCAAAGCGCTGCCGCCCACCTCTGTCTTGGGGCTGTGGACTTTCGATGGCCACGAGGGTCGATCAGAGGTTGCGGCCGGGCCGCTGGGCGATCCCGTCAACGGCCAGCCTCGCTCGGCAGCACTGACAGCTGCGCTGGACAAGCAATATTCATCGGCCGGCGGTGCGGTGTCGTTCACCACGCTGCGGATGATCTATCAGGAAATGCAGGCCAAATACGTTGCCGGCCAAACAAATTCGATATTGGTGATCACGGCGGGGCCACACTCGGACCAAACCCTCGACGGGCCGGGGCTGCAGAATTTCATCCGCACCAGCGCCGACCCGGCCAAAGCGATCGCGGTCAACGTCATCGACTTCGGGGCTGACCCGGACCGGGCAACCTGGGAAGCCGTCGCCCGGCTCAGCGGCGGCGGCTACCAGAACCTGGCGACGTCGGCCTCCCCTGACCTCGCCACGGCGGTCAGCCAATATTTGAGCTAGAAGTTGCTCGCCAGGGCTAGCCGACCAGCAGTGACAGCGCCGCCTTGGCGTACGCCTTGGGATCCTCGACCTGCGGCCCACCAATATCCTCAACGAACGGAACCGTACATATGTGTCGTTTCAGACCACTTGTTCACATCTGTGTATATGTACGATTTCCGTTGTGTCCCTTTGGATTTCGTTAGAATCGACCTACCGTGAGCGCTATGACGACGACCTACACAGTGCCCACCAACCCGTCCGACCCCGAGTCGGCCGCCTTGGAGCTCATCGTGCGGCTCCCAGCAATGCTCCTCGGTAGCGACTCATTCACCCCGGTCCTGCAGGACTACTGCTCGCTCCCTCCATGCCGAAATCGCATTCGCCGGACTGTCCTGGGCCGACGCCCGACAGATCGCCTCCGCGGTGGGGTTCGATGTCACGCAGCATGAAGATGCCGCTGATGTCATGGGTGACCGGGCCCGCAACGTGCTGGCTGGTATCGACGGCATCCCGTGGCAGGATCGCGAGGGCGCGGCGCGTGCCTTCAATATCGCCGCAACTGTCCTTACGCAGTTATGACGGGCCGCGCTGGTTGCCTGCCACCGAAACTTGACCCGCTCCCCGGCTTAGACTTCCGCAATGTCCTCGGAGACGCGCTATGCGCTGAACGGGGACTTGCGCGTCGCCTATCGCGCGTCGCGTGAAGGTCCTCGCGACATCGTCTTCGTCCCGGCGTGGTGCGGCAACTGTGAGGTCTTTC